>NZ_JAKJSI010000060.1:0-35960 GCF_050336695.1 Photobacterium minamisatsumaniensis
TTTTATAACCATCAATATAAAATACTGTATACAATGAATCTTTGCTCTTTGTATCATTTAAACAATTATTTATCCTGCTTACCTTATTAACACTTAACCTCAGCTAGCTCGAGAAGACATTAAGGCATATAATTTGATTAAGTATAAGTCTTGAGTTAATGCATGGATGTGTTTATGAAAAATCAATTAAGCACCGCAATACAGCTGTTGCTGGCCATTGCTATTTTTTACCTGGGTTACACCATTTACACGTTCACCAATACTATCAATAAAGTTGTCGACACCTACCCGAAAATGATGGCAGATATCAACACCACGGCGGATAAACTCGAGATTGAACAGTGGCTGTTACTGGCAAAAACCTTTGAATCACTAACACCCCAAGCTTTAATACTGGCTGACGACATCAAAACAACCATTAACGATGTTAATCAAACTGTTGCTTCAGTCGATCAAAAAATTCCACGATTATTAGATGAAGTAAAAGCTATACGCAGCGAAACCATTCCTTCCGTCATTCAAACGGTCGAAACTGTTAATACAACCACCCTACCTAATACGTTGGCTGAGCTTGAAAGCTACCGCAAAGAGATACTCCCTGCGGTATTAGTCGAAAGTAAAGGTTATCGGGAGATCACTATTCCCGCTGTCATTATCGAGTCAGAATACCTACGCCAAGACGTGCCAATCATTCTTGCGAAGACTGACGAGATTGTAGAAAAAAGCGAACAACTTACCCAACAAGCAACCCAAGGGGCAGTGAAAGGCGTTATTCTCTCGCCAGTAAACTTAATCCGTGATGCTGGAACAGAGTTGAGATCAAAAATTCAGGAATAACTCGTCGTGTTGTGTATAGAAGCATCAATCTCATTATTGAATACACCGATACAACTAGCGATAAAAATGAATTTAGCTTGGTGGTTCACCTACAACATGGTTCATCGGCAACTATTTTGATTAATAAAAGTATAAATAAAATGTCACAGAAATACGTTCTTAATCAAATACCCTACTATTACAACGGATTTAATAGCACTTTTATCGTCACAGATCAGTGCTAATGTAAGGAATAACCTGAATTGATGGAACATTTAACACTACACCCTATCGAAAAAATATCTGGAATCGTTAACCTCCCTGGCTCCAAAAGCATTTCAAATCGAGCATTAGTCCTTGCTGCACTTGCTGAAGGAACAACAAAATTAACTAATTTATTAGACAGTGATGATACTAAGCATATGCTTACGGCCCTTACTCAATTTGGTGTCGAGTATCAACTCTCTCACGACAAAACGGAATGTACTGTTCAAGGCCTAGGAAAACCATTTAATTGCTCTACTTCATTAGAGGTGTTTTTGGGCAATTCTGGCACATCAATGCGAACGCTGGCCGCAATATTATGCCTTGGCGAAGGCGAATACATTCTTACGGGTGAGCCTCGAATGAAAGAGAGGCCTATCGGCCATCTAGTTGATGCTTTAGATCAAGCGGGCGCAAACATTGAGTACCTAGAAAACGAAAATTATCCGCCTCTTAAAATCAGTGGAACAGGTTTAGTCGGGGGCAACGTTTCTATCGATGGTTCTATTTCGAGTCAGTTTCTCACAGCAATACTGATGGCTTTACCGTTAGCAAAAAACGATACCACCATTGAGATCCTTGGTGACTTAGTTTCCAAACCTTATATCGATATTACGATTCAATTGATGAAGCGATTTGGTGTTGAGGTTGAAAACCGTAACTACCAGCAATTCATAATAAAAAGTGGTCAAAAATATATTTCTCCCGGTAATGTTTTAGTGGAAGGTGACGCTTCATCTGCCTCCTACTTTTTAGCCGCTGCTGCGGTCAAAGGCGGTGAAGTACAAGTTACAGGTATTGGCAAGCACAGTATTCAAGGAGATATTCAATTTGCCGATGCTCTTGAAAAAATGGGCGCTGTGATTGAATGGGGAGACGACTACATTAAATGTCGTCGCAATGATCTCGTGGGTATCGATATCGATTGTAACCATATACCAGATGCAGCAATGAGTCTCGCCATCATCGCTTTATTTGCCAAAGGTCCAACAACTATCCGCAACATATATAACTGGCGAGTTAAAGAAACAGATCGTTTGGCAGCTGTCGCGACAGAATTAAGGAAAGTCGGTGCGAATGTAGAAGAAGGGCACGACTACATAATCGTTGAGCCAATGAATGATCTACAGCACGCTGAGATTGACACCTATGATGATCATCGTATTGCCATGTGTTTTTCGCTCATTGCACTTAGTGGTTCGGCTGTAACTATCAATGATCCGAAGTGCACCTCGAAGACTTTCCCGGATTACTTTGACAAACTTAGAAGCCTCTGTCAGTAACACTCACCTTCAATAAAGCTTCTCATTACAGGCATAGAGCTTAAGGCTAGTTCGCCTTAAGCTCTTTTCGTTCAAAAGCCGCTTCTTAGCCCATAATAATCGATTTATTAACACCCACTTCTGCAATGAAATCTTGATCATGGCTGACTAAAATAAAGGCCCCTTTATAGTCCCTCAGCACTGTAGCCAAAATTTGTTTAGACTCAATATCTAAATGGTTGTCTGGCTCATCAAGCAGTAGCAAAGGTGAATTCGCCACATGGCTAATCATTAGCATTGAAAGTTTCATTTTCTCTCCCCCACTTAAATGAGCCACCTTTCGATATACAGAGTCGCGCCTAAATCCAATGCCTGCCAATAGTGTCCGAGCGTCACTTTCTGCCAGCCCCTCGCAATTATTCATTAAGCTAACCAGCATTGTTTCGTTAAGCTCCAATAAGCCAAAATGTTGATCCAAATACACGGTGTCAGTGTGCAGTTTTATGACTCCGGTGTAATTAGAGCCAGCCCCTTGGATCGCTTTTAACAACGTTGATTTACCACAGCCATTACCCCCAGACAGATAGCCACGTTCGGCTTGAGAGAGCGAGAACGATAGCGCTTTACCCGAACCATACTTCAACCGACAGTCTTCAACCTTTAGCAAGGTACGCTTCTTTACGCAGCTTGATTGCTGTAAATACATGGCTTGAGGCTTTAACGTTTCCTTTTGTTGCTTCAACACCTGTAATTTCTCTTGATTACGCTCCAATTGATTCATCTGGTTTATCACAGCGGCTGCTCGGCTTTGCCCTGCTTTTTCCTTCATAGCATCCATTAATATTTTGGGCTGACTGCCAGATTTTCTTATTCTGTTTCCATGCGCTTCTCTTTGCTGCGCCTTTTCTTTATTTGCTTGCGCTTGGCGTTCAAGCCGCTTTTGTTCTGATTTAAAATGGAGAATCTGCTTATCTAACGCGTATGATTGGATAGATGATTGCTCGGAAAACGCATCATAGTTTCCACTGTAAAAACGCAGCCCTAAGCTTGTTAGCTGATAAATGCCGTCGACATGCCTAAGCAAAGTCCGATCGTGACTAATCAGTAATATTTTCCCTTCAAACCGCTGAAGCCGCTCGATTAACCATTGCCTCCCACCAGCATCCAAATGATTCGACGGTTCATCGAGTAATAGAATGTCTGCATCGGATTCGAACAATTGGTGTAACTGCAAAAGTGCCAGTTGTCCCCCGCTCAAAGTATGACAATAGGTATTAAGGTTCGACTCGATCTTGAGCGCTTTAAGTGTATCGAGTGTACGGGTTTCTATTTCCCAATCTTCTCCAACCACATCAAAGTGCGCTTGTTCACAGCTACCCTGCTCTATGGCGCGCAGAGCCAGGATCTTATCGTTGATGCCGAGAAAGTCTGCGATACGCTGATTGCTATCTAACAAGACAGAAGGTAATTGTGAATAAGCAGCGATCTTACCTTGGGACGACACAGAACCTTGACTGGGATGAATATCCCCAAGTAACAAAGAAAATAGAACCGACTTTCCGGCCCCGTTTCGCCCAACTAACCCTGTAATGCGGCAGTTTAAGCTCAGATCGAGATCTCGAAACAGCCATTCACCCGTATCAAGTTGGAATGACAGTTTATGTGTATATATTGCAGGCATAAAAATACCTCCTTTTACGAAAACAAGTAAAAGGGGTTGTACCTTTCTATCGACGATAGATTGGCTAAGCCGTTACTTAGATGCAAACACCGCGCACGAACGAATATTGTTCAGATACGGTATTTCTCTGATTTTCTGCAAGATAGAAATGACGAAGTAACGCCCACTAACCCCTAGTGTCCAAATGTTTATTGCTAATAAAATGGATGTCAGGAAGTTAGTACTTCATTGGCGCGTTAAATCCTATAGATATGATGGCGATGATTTTAACGATAAGGGTATGGAAGAGTCAAGATTGTCCATCTTTAGCTATATATTTCCATTTATATAACAGGAGCCACCTCCCTTATTATTTATTCACCAGCTGCATGTTTTCGCTCTTTTTGTTCACTTTTCTGTCACACACCTGTCAACTTCACATCATCTAACTGTCACTTTCCAAGCCAATAATGTGCAACATCGAATGTGTACACGTGTTCACATTACCTCTCTGTTGTAATTTGCCTTTATGTCTTGGAGACACGCAGTGATAAATTCTGGAATACCACATCGTGCATTGAAGCACAGCCTAGTGTGCCTTTCTCTTGCTTCTGCTGGCTTAGCTAGCGCAGCAAACTACGAAATCTCTGTTGTTGCTGGTGGCGCAGGTCCAAATGACCATTACCGTACAGATGCAATCGAGATGGCTGCTAACATTTTGATGCAAGAAGCCGATGCCGTAGGTGAAGAGCTAACAATCACCGTTAACAAACGTAACTACTCTGATTGGGATAGTTTCAAGCAGGCTGTTACCCTTGCATCAGAATCTGGCTCTGCGCCCGACATTGTAGTAACAGGTCACGTTGATATCGCACCTTGGGCACAATCGGGACTCATTTCACCGGTTGAAGATTATGTCGACATGGATGCATGGCCACTTAATAATTTGTATCCAAACCTTGTCGAAATGTCTTCTTTCAACGGTATGGTTTATGGCATACCCCAAGACTCTGAAGCCCGTCCATTCTTTGCGTGGAAAGAGTACCTAACTGGTATTGGCTACGATGACGCAGCAATAGAAGCCATGCCAGATCGCATCGAATCAGGTGATTACACCTTATATGACATGCTAGATGATGCCAAAAAAGCGCAAGACAAAGGCCTAGTCGCAAAAGGTTACGGCTTCTACCCTCGTGTGACCAATGGCCCTGATTTCTGGCAGTTTTACACCAGCTTTGGTGGCAAGCTACAAGATGCAGACTCTGGTCGCCTAATTTTCGATAAAACCGCCATGGAGAAAACCTACCAATTCTTTATCGATGCCGTGGAAATGGGCGTTACTCGTCGTAACCACATTGGTACACCTTGGGATCAATGGTATGCAGAAGTCGCAGACGGTAAAGCAGCCTTCTGGCATGGCGGCACTTGGCACTACTCTCGCTACACCGAAGCTGAAGGTCTCGACGATTTCTTTGGCAATGTACAGTTCAGCCTGATCCCATCGGGTAGTGCTGAAGACAAAGACAATGCAAATACCCTGACTCACCCAGTTGTTTACCTTGTTACTCAGCAAGACAACGAAGACAAAATGGAAGTCGCAGCCAAGCTAATTAAAATTGCTTCGGAGCCTCGAATTAATACGCTTCATGCCATTAAGTCATCTCACTTAGGTATAAGCCCAGAGCAAATGAATATCGGTTTGTACAGCAACGACCGCTGGGCAATGGAAGCAACTGAGCGTCTACTTCCTCACGCAAGCTCAATGCCAAACAACGCTGATTTTGGTTCATTTTGGAACATCTATTGGAAAGGCTTGGAAGCAAGCTGGACAGGCCAGAAAACAGCTAAACAAGCTGTCGCCGACGCGGAACAAGAGCTTCGCGGTACCCTTGGCAACGGTGTGATTATTCAATAATCCAAACCGTAATTCCCTCCGGCAGATTTGCCGGAGGGTAATAGAGAGAACACCATGAATCGTTCAAAAACACTAGGGCCAGTGATGATGGCACCCGCTCTGGTCTTTGTTGTCTTATTCTTTCTGCTACCCGTTGTTATGACAGCTGTATTCTCATTTACCAATATGAGTACGGCAACAGGGATCAGCAGCGGAACATACCAAGTAACGCCTTCAGCTCTTCGCAATCTGAGTGCCGATTACGGCATGAATGAGCTTGCTAACGAGCTAAAGGAAACCCGCTTCACCGTTGATCAAGCTGGCCTTGATACGCTTGCAGAAGATGATACCGATGCACGCTTTATCGCACAGATGCAAACAAACCTACTTGGGCAGTCATTCGATAACCGCCGTGAGCTAACACGTGAGATGCGTAAACTACGCCATAGTCCGCGTAGTACTCGTGAGTTGAATGGCATGGCCAACCAATTTCAGCGTTCGGTCGGTACAACACGATACGATACCAAAACCGACATGCTTACTGCCGTTAACGCAGCAGGGATAACGTTAACAGATACTGAAGCCGAAGCGCTGCTAAAGGCATCATACACAGGTTGGGTTTGGACCAAAGAAAACTATCAGCGTATGACGTCGCTGCCTGATACCAAAACAGCCTTGAGCAACACCATTGTCTATGTATTCACCACGTTGACTTTGTTTAATATTGGCTTTGCGTTAGTGCTAGCAATCGCCACTCACTACATGCCAAAAAATATTGCAGGCTTTTACCGTGCAGTTTGGTTGCTGCCACGTATCACCCCGCCAGTTCTATATGTACTGCTATGGAAATGGTTGGCATGGGACACTGGCTTTATTTCAAACCTGCTTGGTATGTTCGGGGTCGCATCGAAAAACTGGATGCTCGATACTCCAACCCATGCATGGACTTTCGTTGTCCTAATTAATGGCTTCGTCGGTGCATCAATGGGCATGTTAGTACTGTCTTCTGCGATTAACGCGATTCCTAAAAGCCATTTCTGGGCAAGTGAAGTCGACGGCGCTAATCGCTGGCAGCAGATCCGCTACATTATTTTGCCCCAGTTACGCTGGCCAATCCTATTCATGACCTGTTACCAAACGCTATCACTACTGGCTTCATTTGATTACATCTTGCTTGCAACAGGCGGCGGCCCTGGTGGCTCGACCGAAGTTTGGGCGCTGCGTGCCTTCCGCACAGCATTAAGTAATTATGCCGGCAACTTACAATACGGTTATGGCGCAGCCCTTGCCATGGTATTAGTAGCCATCGGTATAGTGATGTCTATCGTTTACCTCAAAATGTTTGGCTTCAAAAAGATGGTTGCCAAGCCACGTATCGAGATTTAGGAGGATTTATGTCAGATATCCGTACCAGTCGTAAATCTATCATCGCATTAGGTGTACTGAGTGCCCCTTTGTTGCTGATGTATCTGTATCTCATCATCGATACTTTCTCTAATACCGCACCGGGGGCGCTATTGCCCTACGAATTCACCTTAGAGCATTGGCGATTCTTGTGGGAAGACTTACCCGGTAAGCCAAATATTTGGGGCGTAACATTCAATACTTTTGTGTTCTCGGTGGTCTCAACCTTGCTGACGCTATGTATCGCATCGACTGCCGCTTACGCACTATCGCGGTTGAATATTCCAATGCGTAGCTTTTTCCTCGGCGGCGTGATGGTGTTGCACTCATTCCCAACGGTCACCCTGTTAATTGCGATATTTTTGATCCTGCAATACGTCGGCTTATACGACACCTTAATCGGGGTGATTTTGGTAAAAGCGTCACTTGAGCTGCCATTTGGTATTTGGATTTTAAAAGGTTTCTACGACTCTGTGCCATGGGAAATAGAAATGGCGGCCATGCAAGACGGTGCGAGCCGTTTTACCGTGTGGCGTAAAATCGTTCTGCCTCAAGTTGGCTCTGCATTAACCGCTCTGGGCATATTTTCATTCCTCGCAAGTTGGAGTGAGTTCATTCTTCCTCAGGTATTAGCGCCGGGTAACGACGCACAGGTTCTATCTGTCTACTTGGCTGGCTTAATCGCCGATGACAACAACTTTGATATGGCAATGTTTAAATCTGTCGGGCTGTTCTATGTACTGCCCGTGATCATTCTTTTCGCAATTTTCCAAAAACAGCTGATGAACATGTACAGCGGAGGCAATAAAGGCTAATGGGTATTCAAATTAACAACTTCACAAAAACGTTTGGGGATACCACCGTTATTGACAACCTGAACTTAGAAATTGGTTCTGGTGAAATGATCGCCCTACTTGGTCCCTCAGGCTGCGGAAAGTCGACCACATTGTTTGCCATTAGCGGCATCCACAAGATTGACAGCGGTAGTATTGTTTTTGCTGGCAAAGATGTCACGAAGCTACCACCGCAAGAACGCAATGTCGGCGTGATCTTCCAGTCATATGCGCTGTACCCGCACATGACTGTTGAAGAAAACATCGCATTTCCGCTGATGATCCGCAAAGAAAGCAAAGCTGAAATTAAACGCAAAGTCACCGACATAGCCAAGCTAGTTCGAATTGACAACTTATTGCACCGCAAACCAGCTGAACTGTCTGGCGGCCAACAGCAACGTGTTTCTTTAGCTCGTGCCATTGTACGTGAACCGGATGTATTGCTACTGGATGAGCCACTGGCCAACCTTGATGCCAAGTTACGCCTTGATATGCGATCTGAAATACGCCGTATTCAACAAGAAACGGGCATTACCGCTGTCTTGGTTACCCATGACCAAGTGGAAGCGATGAGTATGTGTGATCGTATTGCCATTATGAACGGTGGCAAGATTGTACAGGTTGATGCCCCGACTGAGATGTATTCCAACCCAGTAAATGAATTCGTTGCAGGCTTTTTGGGCAACCCACCCATTTCATTCATTTCTGGTGAGATTTGCAACAACCGTTTTATCAACGGCGAAGATGGTATCACCCTGCCGCTCGTTGAAGGGCACAGCGATAATCAAACCGTTAAAGTTGGCTTACGCCCAGAGCACGTCATTCTATGTAGCCAAGAAAACAGCAGCGAAGAAAATACTGCGACAGTGTGTTTCATTGAAAACCAAGGCCGTGAAAACCTCTATGACCTAAAACTACCCGATGGCAACATCATCCGCACAATCCAACCTGTACGTGATGACCTAAGCCTTGGCGATACTGTTCATTGGGCTATTAAAGCTAAACACATTCTAATTTTCGACCAACAAGGAGACCGCCTACATGCTGCGCCAGCAACGTTTAAAAAAGCTAGTTAATCGAGCTAATCAGTTTCCTCTTTGCATTGCCCACCGTGGTGCAAGTGGCCATAAGTTAGAAAACACACTTGAAGCATTTGCCTACGCCGCAAAACTCAACGCTGAAATGTGGGAAATTGATGTTCGCTTAACCGCTGATGGCATCTGTGTTGTGAGTCACGATGATAATCTCATGCACACCGCAGGTATTGATGTTGATATATCTAAAATGACCTACAAAGCCCTGCAACAGCATGTTTTGTTCAATGGCGAGCAGGTACCAACGTTCGAACAGGTACTTGCACTGGCAATCGACACCGATTGTGGCCTTTATATTGAATTGAAAGGTGAAGGGGCTGGTCTGGAAGTATTACGTATTCTTGATACACAACCGTACGAGAATATCAGTATTGGCAGTTTTACTCCTGGGTGGGTCGCCGAGCTGGATGAGCATAGCTGCCCTTACCCACTTTCGGTACTTGTTCGTGTGGGTGATTGCCCATTCGAACAAGCAGAAAAAGCAAAAGCCGATATGATTCACCTCTGCTGGGAGCGTGCTTCAGATACACCACATAAGCTCTTAACCCCAGCACTGATGGACAAGGCAAAAAGCCTGAACTTACCCGTCATTATTTGGCATGAAGAACGACCAAGCGAAATTGAAAAACTGATCAAGATGCCGGTGGTAGGCATCTGTTCAGATCTCCCTGAATTAATTACAGGCCATCGCCCAGATCCGAGTAACCCCATCGAATTGGTATTACACCGTGGTGCCAATGATGTCGCACCAGAAAATACTCAAGCAAGTGCGGTTATTGGTTATCGTATGGGTGCCAAAGTCATTGAGCTGGATCTCAATACCAGTGCCGATGGTAAATTGATGGTGATCCACGATTTAACCGCTGATCGCACGACCAGCTTGCAGGGCTTAATCCGCGAATTAGACAGCCACCAGCTAATGGGGAGCGATGCGGGAAGCTGGTTCGATAAAAGTTTTAAGCAAGAACACGTTAAGCTTTTTGCTGATTACCTTGTGCTCTCCGCTAACTTTGATGGTCAACTGTATGTTGAACTAAAAGAAGCAAATGTCGACCACGTTATGCAAGAAGTCATTCAGCACAATGCTATCGATCGTTGTTTCTTTTGGAGCTTTAACAGCGAATATCTCGACCAAATACGTACCCGCTACCCCGATGCAAAACTCATGAAACGCCGTCAAGATTTTGCTTCGTTAGAATTGCTCGTCGAAGCAGGTAAGCCCGCTATTATTGAGTATGACTACCTAATTGATAACTTAGACGAGTTTAGCCAGTGTCGAGACCAAGGGATCAAAGTGATGCTTCGCTATCCGGGTAGCGATCTTAACTCGTGGATTGAACTTATCAAGTTACAACCGGATATGGTTAATATCGATCATCCTTTTGCCTTTACCAAAGCCTACAAACTATGGCTGGCACAGGAGTAGCACTTGAGTAACGCCAAGGTAAAACAAGTCACGTCTGTTGACGTCGCAAAAGCAGCTGGGGTTTCCCGAGCCGCGGTCTCTCGGACATTCTCTAATAACGGCTATGTCTCAGAAGCGACAAAAGGGAAAGTACTTATTGCTGCGAAAGCGCTTGGCTATCGCGTTAATCACCTTGCACGCAGTCTAAACCGCCAGCGCTCTGACTTGGTGGGTTTAGTGGTGGCGGATATGGATAACCCATTCCGTAGCCAACAGGTAAATGATTTAAGCGAAGCAATTTTGGCCAATAACTATCGCCCTCTGCTGATCCCGACGGCAAAAGGGCGAGACAGCTCGCAGGTCATTGATATGCTTCTGCATTACAACGTATCTGGCGTGATTATTACCTCAGATACGCCACCTGCGGCTATCTATCAAAACTGTGCTGAGCATCAGGTACCCGTCGTACTCATCAATAAGCAAGATGAACACCCTTTTGTCGATCGCGTATTTTGCGACAACATCAAAGGCATTAAGTTAATTCTTGATGCCTTTCGAGAGAAGCAATGCCAGCATATTGTCGTCGTCAGCTCGGAAGCTAACTCCTACAGTATCCGAAAGCGTGAACAACTGTTTTGCCAATACGCCCAGCAAATAGGGCTAACGACAGAGGTCGTTTATCCACATACCCACTGTTATCAAGGTGGGCTAGAGGCCGCTGATACTCTGTCTCAATTAACCACTCAACCAGATGGTATTTTCTGCACTAATGATTATCTCGCATTGGGCGTCATTGATGGAATCAGAGAGACCCAAGGCCAAGATATTCTCGCCAACCTGCCAATCGCAGGCTTTGATGACATGCTGCAAGCTAAATGGAAGAGCTATCA
Organism: Photobacterium minamisatsumaniensis; assembly: GCF_050336695.1. Classification (NCBI taxonomy): domain Bacteria; kingdom Pseudomonadati; phylum Pseudomonadota; class Gammaproteobacteria; order Vibrionales; family Vibrionaceae; genus Photobacterium; species Photobacterium minamisatsumaniensis. The sequence continues at coordinate 11,523 of NZ_JAKJSI010000060.1, forward strand.
ATTAACCACGATCAAACAAGCAACAGATAAAATGGCGGCCCGCTCGGTTGAACTGCTTATCAGCCGAATTCAAAACCCAGAACAACAAGCCCGTACCTATCATCTGGATGTCTCTTTGATCCGCCGTGACTCACTGTAATGGAATAACAATGAACAACGAACTACAACAGCGCTATACCTTCGTTTGCCAACTCGCGAAAGAAGCAGGCCAGCTAGCCTACAACTACCAAAGAAAACTGATTAAAGATGGCCTGACTATTGATGTTAAAGGCCAACAAGATTTTGTGAGTGAAGCCGATAAAGAAACAGAAATATTTATTCGTCAGCAACTCACACAAACGTTCCCTCAAGATGGATTCTTAGGTGAAGAGAGCGGAGAAGGTAGTGGTCAACATAATGACGAAGAAAGCGATAACGATAACACCACCGGTATCTGGGTCGTTGACCCGATTGACGGCACAACCAATTTTCTTCGCAAACAGCCAATGTGGTGTGTTTCTATCGCCTACTTAGTTGATGGGGTACCTGTCATTGGTGCAATTTACGACCCTTGCCATGACGAGCTGTTTTCTGCACTACACGGCGAAGGGGCATGGCTTAATGAGCAGCCTCTCAAAGTCAACCAAGGTAGCAATGACATGGTCGGTTTAGTTAATCTGGGGTATTCCGCCAAAATGCCTCTCGATACTTACCTCACGACCATGAAACGATTGCTGGATCATGGCATCGAACATCGCCGCCATGGTTCAGCGGCCCTCGGTTTAGCGCATGTTGCTGCTGGTCGTTTCGATGGCTATCGTGAAGATTTTCTTAACGCATGGGACATTATGGCTGGTGTTGTGATCCTTCAAGAAGCAAGTGCTGACGTTATCCTCAATGAAGTCTCAGGTGGTTATGCTATTCAAGCCAGCATCCCCGCATTAACCGACTTACTTAAGGGCTAAAGTTTAAAGGCTAAAGTTCATCAGTAAACCTAGATATTCATGGTGCCGGCAATAAGCACATTGCTTGGTCGCCATGAATTGCTGTTCATTTCATTCTCGGCTCTACATCCATGAAAATAAAACCAACACTAAACCACACGCATAGCTTGTGGTTAATCAGTCTTGTTCCTTTAATATGGGGAATGCTGACCGCAACAACCAACCTGCTTGTACCCTATTTAAAAGACGTTTATTCACTTAGCTATACCCAGTCTATTTGGGTACAGGTCATCTTCTCTTCGACCCCCATTTTAGCTAGCCTTCCTACCGCAGCGCTTATAGGTCGAATCGGCTTTAAATCAAGTTTACAGCTCTCGTTAATATGCTCCGCTCTTGGTTGTTTGCTTATACTGCCAGCAGGTGCGTATGCCTCTTACACAGCAACATTAGTGGCAATTTCTGTAGTCGCCGTAGCCGTTACCGCCTTACAAGTCGTTACGAACCCGATAATTGCTGATCTTGGTCCTGAAGCTGGCGCTTCACAACGCCTCACATTTAGTTCAACCGTTAACGCGCTTGGCGTCACACTTGCCCCCATGCTTGCAGCCGGTTTTTTATTCCGTAGCTATGAACAAACAACAGCTGAGCAAGCCAACAACGTCCTGATCCCCTTCATCAGCTTGACTGTACTCGTGACTATCATGAGTTTCGCACTAAGAAAAATGCCTATTGCCTATCCTGCAATGCCAGCGACGAGGCACTCGAATGACCCGTCAAAGCCAAATCGCATTATGGCGATAAAGCAGCGCCATTTCTGGCTCGGGGTAATTGCGATATTCTGTTATACCGGTGCAGAAGTAAGCACTGGTACTTTTCTCATTAGTTACCTGAGTAATGCGGGTGGCATGAGCTTTGCGGAAGCCAGTCGCTACATCGCGATTTATTGGGCAGGGGCAATGATCGGCCGCCTGATCGGCACTGTCTTATTTCTTAAAATTAATGCCCGCAAAATATTAATCTTGAACACAGTGCTTGCGGCTTGTTTTGCCTTAACAGCTATTCTACTCCCAAGTAGAAGCGGTGGGCTCTTGCTGGTATCACTAGGACTTTGCCATTCCATCATGTATCCGGTGATATTCTCACTCGCGGTTAAAAACCTTGGGGATAACATGGCGAAAGCAACGGGTATCTTGGTGATGGCAGGGTGTGGCGGAGCAATATTGCCCTTTGCCCAAGCCTTGCTCGCAGATCGCCTATTCATTGCCGATACCTTCTGGCTTGGCTTTGGGTGCTACGCGTTCATTTTATTTTATGCCACCGTCGGGTTTCGTGTCTCCGCTAGCGGTTCAACTAAAAGTAATAGCACTACAGTTATGCAAACTCACCAGATTGACTTGAAATAAAATCTACAAATAAAACGGCAAGAGCCCGCTTTATCGCGGGCTCTATCAATATAACCTTTTCAAACAATCAACGATGCTGCTTACTTTCTTTAATTGGTTGATAAATATACTTATAACCCACTCTGAAAATTTGAATGATGATCACCGCCTGCATCAAAAAAGAGCTTACATAATGGAAATATTCACCGACGGGGTAAAACTGATTCTCTAGTGAAATCGTGGCCATCACCATCCCAGCGAGGATCAACACAGTAATCACCACGTTAAAGGCAATCATAAAAAGGTTTTTTATAATATTCATAAACTTACCAATATAACACCAATACTTAGCAGCTAGTATTCTATTACCTACAAAATAAAAAACACCATTTTATATTTAAAAGCATTTTAGTGCAAACCTCTCAATACTTACCTTTTAAGCAACGACCATAACCGTATTACTCTCTTTTCTCTTTTGCATAGCGGTTCGCCAAAATCGCACAGTAAAAAATCTGAATTTGATGGTAGAACATAATGGGCAGCAGCATCATGCCTATCATTGGATTTGCACCAAATATTACTTTTGCCATGGGTACACCCGCTGCCAGTGTTTTCTTGGTACCACAAAACACTGCAGCAATTTCGTCTTCACGACTAAAGCCAGCACGACGAGCAAACCACTGCATACTATGTACGACTACCAGCAAAATCACGGTAGTAAGTGCTAACGTCAGTAACAATGTCGAAAGCGCGAAATCTTGCCATATTCCATCAACCACTGAATCACTAAATGCGTTGAACACAATCATCAAAATGACCCACTTATCGATTTTATTGATGATGGCTTTATGTCTCTCCAGTGTCTTCATTAGGGCTGAACGTGCTAGTTGACCCAGTACCATTGGCAACAACAGCATGATTGCGATAGATTTGACCGTTGCTAGAATGTCCATTTGCACGCCTTCCATACCCATGAAAACTTGGATAAGAAGCGGCGTGATCACGACACCCAGCAAACTCGATAATGAAGCATTAAAGATCGCACCCGGAATATTACCTTTGGCGACACTGGTCATCGCTACCGAAGAGGAGATAGTGCTTGGCAAAACAAACAGGTAACAGAAACCAAATGCCAGTGCGGCAGGCATCATGGCATGAAATGCTGAGCCAAAGATAAGCCATAGCAGAGGGTAAGCAATAAACGTAGCACTCTGAACAAATAGGTGTAATTTCCAGTTTTTCACCCCTTGCTTAATCGCTTGAGGCGATAGCCCTACCCCATGTAAGAAGAATACTAATGCAATACCTAGCGCGGTTACTTTATCAAGGTGTAATAAACCGTTTGTTTGCCCAACCATGGGCATAATAACAGCCAGTACGATTGCCATTAACATACCGCTTAAAAACCATTCTTTCTTAAAATACTTAACTATCTTACCTAGCACTCTGCACCTACTTGTGATCATATTGTGCCAACGTGTCCCTGACGGCAGGTTGGCATCCATTACACAATAGGTTACGCTAAACATCATTTCCTGCTATCGCAAATAAGCCATAATATGTCGCATACCAGACAAGAACGTCCTATACCCACGTTCAAAACGTTGCCTCGCCCGGTCTATGCTCGCGTTGAAAACTGGGATGACTCTGGCAGCCACACTCAATGGCATACCCACCATTGGGGCCAATGGTCCTATGCTGTTGAGGGTATATTGGTTGTGCACACTCAAGATGGTCATTATGTCGCGCCACCACAATATGCTATTTGGATACCAGAAGGCGTGAACCACCGAGTTATTTCCAATGGCGCAGCGCAAATGCGTAGCTTGTATATTTCATCAGATCTTCTCAATGAGGCTAGTTGGCACCAGCCAAGAGTATGCAGCATATCGCCACTGGTAAGAGAGCTTGTCTTACAATTTTGCCAGTTTGATAGTCATTACACTCTTAATGGCACAGATAGTCGTTTAGTCCAAGTACTGGTCGATCAGATCTCTTTGCTGCCAACAGCCACTACACAACTCGTCATGCCAAGCGACAAACGCTTGCTCACTATCGCACAAAGGTTACAAGCCGATATTGCTCAGCAAACCGATATTGAGCAACTCGGTGAACAAGTCGGTTTATCAGGTAGAAGTATCAGTCGCCTGTTCAAACAAGAAACTGGGCTTAACTTTCAACAATGGCGACAACGGCTAAGATTATTAGAAGCCTTGAGTCAACTCGAGCATGGTGACCCTGTAACAAAAGTATCATTAGAGTGCGGCTACGATTCCGTATCAGCCTTCGTCTCGGTGTTCAAAAAACAGTTCGGCGCAACGCCGGGGAAGTATTTTCGCCACGCCTAATTTCATATTCCTCACCGTTATCAATTAATTAAACAAACAACTCTAGCCATTCTGAAATTCACCTTTTATGCTTCATCAAAAACACATTGAACGACCGTTCAGATAACTCTATAGTTATCTCAAGTCGACGGGGCAGCCCTTATCAAACCATTACAAAGAGAAAACATCATGACTGAAAAAATTAAACTCGACATTATTTCCGACGTGGTTTGCCCATGGTGTGCAGTCGGCTATAAACATTTAGAAGCCGCCATCTCTGAGCTTGGCTTACAAGATAGAATCGAGATTGAATGGCAGCCGTTTGAGCTTAATCCGGATATGCCATCAAAGGGGGAAAACCTCCGTGAACATATTATGAAAAAATACGGTTCTAGCGCCAAAGAAAGTGCGCAATCAAGAGCCAGAATCACCCAAGCTGGGGCTGAACACGGGTTCACCTTCGACTTCTTTGACGATATGAAAATGGTTAACACACTGGATGCGCACGTTTTGTTAGAATACGCCAAAGAGTCAGGCAATCAAACCGAACTTAAATTACGCCTTTTTAGTGCATACTTCAGTGAGCATAAAGATATCTCAGAGAGAGACACGTTACTTCAAGAACTTCAAACGGTTGGTCTAGATATCAATGAAGCCGTTAGAAGACTTGAAGACCATGCATTTGGTGAAGAAGTACGCAATCAAGAAGCCTATTGGCAACAACTGGGTATTTCAGCCGTACCAACGGTTGTTATTAATCGAGAAAGCGCTCTTACTGGGGCACAAACCGTTGAAACCTATAAGCAAGTACTCAAACAAGTGCTTACCGAGCTTGCCTCAGAACAATAGCCTCATTACCCCTACCTACTTACATCAACTAGAACTCAAAGGCCGCTCAGGTTACAATTGAACGGCCGTTCATAGCTGTTGGAGAGGAACACCACATCATGGCAAAAACTGCGAAATTCGACCGCGACGAAGTCATTAAGAAAGCCACTAACCTATATTGGGAAAAAGGCTTTCACGGGACTTCAATGAGAAACCTGCAGGATGTCATCAACCTGCGTCCAGGTAGTATTTATGCCGCTTTTGGTAGTAAGGAAAGCTTGTTCAAAGAAGCAATTCAACACTACGCAAGTACTAGCCATGATCTCCTTCAAGTATGCCGATCTGACACCAGCTCGCCACTCGAAGCCCTGAAAATATTCATAAAAAAAGCGGTGCTTGATAGCCAACAAACAGCCCCAAGCGGTATGTGTATGCTGGTGAAAACCATCGCAGAGCTAACCGAAGAGCATGGGGTTCTACTCACAGAAGCAAGGCTCCTTCTCGCCAATATTGAAAAGGCGTTTGCTAATGTCCTGCAAGAGTCCATTGAAAAAGGTGAGTTAGACAAATCGAAAGATCCGCATCAACTCGCTAAATACGTCCAAGTTCAAATTATGGGCTTACGAACTTACCTCCGTACTACTGGTAATACTGCGGCTGTTGAACAACTGATTGATAATATGTTTAGCGGTGAGCTGGCAAGTTGAATTTATCATTCTATAACTTCGCAGAATTAAGCCGCCCCAAAAACATAGTGGCGGCTTATTATTAATTTAACTAGGCGAACTCTAAAAAGCCTGCTTATTTAATATTATCTATAACCTCGACTTTTTATTCTGCACTTTATACTTTAAATAACCCATTTCCCCTTTGTTATTTAACCGAAGCTTGTACAGATTTAATTAACATTCCTTCATCAGCTTCTTGACTTGTCGATATAAAATGAAGATAACTAACGCCATTTGGGCTGGTGTTATTAATTTTAAGTCTTTCTACGAATTTACCATTAAGTAAGACTCGAGCAGCCGAGTTTTTCTTCACGCCATTCCAATCTAAGCTAAGGGTATACCAACGGTTTGCTTCGAGTTCATGCTCACCAATTTTCTCTCCTGGAGCAACATTTAATGTATACACAGCGTAGTGCGCCGTTGTTTCATCAACAGCATTGAACAGACGATCAGTGAGGCTGATTTGAGTGCCGCCACTGTATTCATTTAGCATAAAGCGAATATCAACTCGACCGTTCTTTCCATTCGGGAAGTTCCACGTCGCACCGCCTTTTTCATAATTGAGGTCGTTCTCGATATGAATAAGCTCCGAATCACTCACTCTCTTGATTTGCAGCGCTTGATGTTCAGGCTTATCAATAAGATCAACAAGGTGAGACGATTGTTTACGATCATAGCTGACGTGGCCTCTTACCTCAGGGATATAGCTATGAACGGTCCAATTTTCTAGGTCGTTTTCAAAATGATCACTTCGTTCTTTCTCGTAAAGCCAACGCGTATCCATGATCATCAAGCGGCGATGCTCTTTATGTTGCCCAATTGAAATAAGAACGCGATGCTCATCCAGTTCTACAAATTCACTTTGTTGTTTACCCCTATCACCCTTACCCTCTAAAAGTGCATAGTCTTCACTATTACGGTGTTCATCTAAGATAACCTCTCGAAATCCAGTCCATGTTTTACCATCGTTGTTTGAGATTGCAGCATGGTGAGAGTCACGATTGGTAAATACATCTTCCCACATATCATCTTGGGTTCCCTTATGCTCAGGCAAGGGCATCGTATTTGTCCAAAGCGCCAGTAAACGCCCATCTTTCAAGCGGCCGATGGTTGGCATCGTCAATGTACCGAAAAAACGCGAAGGCTGTGATTCTGTCCATGTATCGCCATAATCTGACGAGAACGCTTCATAGTATTGGTCTTGAGAGGTACGTACTAGAATCCAAAGTCGACCATTTCTGAGCTCTACAATTGAGCCTTCAACGCCACTATTGCGCCATCGTACCCCTTGGTGAATCTCGTCTTTTTCATGCGGTGGTGCTGAAATTATGTCTTGAGAAGCGCGCCAAGTTAGACCGCCATCATCTGAAATATGTAATGTTGTGCCTACGCGCATATCGTGTGATGGAATTAAAATGCGTTGACCATTATTCACGAAGGTTGGATTACGCATAATACCACCAAGTGTCAGGAGGTTCTCTTTATCACTTTGCTCCCAGTTATAGTCAAGCTGACCATCTTTAGTAACAGCGGCCCACTCGCCATCAAGTCCTCCATTGGAAATAAAAACGTAGCCATTAATTGGCTGTACTCGGACGTATTCTCCCGTATTTGGGTTAGGGGCAATAGCGGGTGACTCAATTGGAATCCCTCCAAAGTTAGGGGGGTAAGATGCTGACGCCAAGCTTTCTTCCCATGTAAGACCATTATCGGTACTTACCAACATTTTACGGCCTTCGTAACCTTCTCCACCATTATAGTGACGAATTTCATTCTCACTTGCGCGAACTAAACCTCTTCCTGCATCGGCGGGAGGAACACCAACTATCTGTGGTGGCTGAATATCTTCAATGTTTGCAAAAACGGCCTGTGGTAAAAACAGCAACAGCATTATAAATTTATGTAACTTCATTTTTTCCTCCTGATATACAACAAAATAACGCAATTATTTAGACAACTATTAAGATTATTCACGGCCCTATAAGTAGGGCATGATTTTTTATATTTCTTATTTTTCCGATAGCTTGAGTTATCAACCACGTTTACTTTTCACTAACGACGATATGGGAGCTTTAGGAAAGTATCGACTTAAGCTCTTATATCTAGAGGTGGCTTTGAGTCCATTTCTTTTTATATGCGTTAAGCTCTGGGAACAAATAAGCCCCCATAGACAGCTAACACCAATATTGATTATGAAATCAAACTTCAGATAACTTTATCATCAGCAGTATAACTCCATTATGCATCAGCGGAGTTATACTTCAACGTAAAAACCTTAAAACGTAGCTTTACTTCAATGTTTTATTAGTGAGTATTGAGAGAAATGAGATGTTGAGCTAAATAATTGTACCGCTGATATCATGTTGCACTCGCACTGAATAAATTAAATCTAGAATAAAAAATTGAGCGACTTTAGCGCCTACTGAGCCGCCCTATAGAGCACCTTGATCAAACAATATGGTGGGGGATGTGTTTAATTCGCGGGCTTTCTTTCGAGTCAGCTTCACTTCGAACGAGATGTTCCATAGCTGCGGTATTGTTCTGGTACGGCACTTTATTGGCTCCCCTACTTCGCTAAAAGGCTAAAAACCATTACAATGCGCGCGTTTTAAATGTTAATTAGGCATTTCCCGTGAAACTCAGTAAAAGATTGAAAAAAATCGAGCAAATGGTACCACCGAACTATACCCACATTTGGGATTGTTGCTGTGACCATGGACTTATCGGTGCTGCGCTACTGTCTCGGCAAGTTGCCGACAATATTCATTTTTCTGATATTGTTCCGGAACTAATGGTGGCATTGGAAAAAAAACTGCTACGGTTTTATCCCCAATCTACTTGGCAAGTCCACTGCCTTGATGTCGCAGAACTCCCCCTTGAGCACTATGACGGGAAGCATTTGATCATCATCGCTGGTGTTGGTGGCGATTTAATGAGCCAGCTGGTTGAAACTATTCATCAAAGGCATCAACACGCTAATATTGATTTCTTACTGTGCCCAGTTAATCACCAGTTTACGTTGCGCCAAACATTGATTGAACACGATTTTGGTTTAAAACACGAAGTACTCATTGAAGACAATCGCCGTTTTTATGAAATTATGCTCGTCTCATCGACTCGTGGAGACAATGAGAAGATCAGTGCCGTCGGCAGCAAAATTTGGCAATCTGACTCAGCTGAACAAGCTGAAATCGCAACAAAGTACAAAGACAAAACACTGAGTCACTATCGTCGTATTCAACGAGGAAGCACCGCCAACATTCAGGCCGTTATTGATGGTTATAGTGCAATAAGTATTTGAATTAAAAACAAATATAAAGTAAAAGCGAGCGGAAGCAATGAGCGTTGTCTTCGCCATTAGCGAACTTTATTGTGATGTATGCCTATTACCCCCCACACCAACGCAAACCAAGTGGTGGGGGGAACAGGTTTCTGGTTTTACTGACTCACCTGCCAATTAACTACCTCATCGCCTTATCGATACTGTAATGTCTTTGTTTCTAACAAAGCTACCAAGCGGCATGTAATGGTTAATACTAAGTATTTATCAGGCTATTAATTTCATGCAGTAACTTTTCCCTTCTCACTGGTTTGGGAACGTAAGCATCCATTCCTACATCAAAACAACGTTGGATATCGTCATCAACAACACTAGCAGTTAAGGCAATAATTGGGGTCTGCTTCAATTGGTTCTGCTGTTCAAACTCTCGGATTTCTTTTGTCGCTTCGAAACCATCTTTTATCGGCATCATACAGTCCATCAATATGAGAGAAAAAGTCCGGCTCGATGAATACATATCAATGGCCTCCTGACCATTATTCGCTATATCATAAACAAAACCAGCTTTCTTCAAGTGCAGAGAAGCGACTTTTTGATTAACCGCATTATCCTCCACCAGCAGTACGCGCTTACTCGTATTCGACGAATCACTATTCGCCCCTGATTGAGACTCTGTCGCCTTCACTGATTGCTCGATAGAGATAATATCTGCAATTTTTCCTTGGAGTACTTCAGCTTTAAAAGGTTTGGGAATGTAATCGTCCATACCTACATCCAAACAGTGCTGAATATCATCATCAACAACGCTTGCGGTAAGTGCCATAATCGGTGTTCGATGCAATTGTTGATCGGCTTCATAAGCACGAATTTCTGCTGTTGCCTGTAAACCATCTTTCACCGGCATCATACAATCCATCAGCACGAAGCTATATTTACCACCGTCTGTAAACAGCTCAACGGCCTCCTGACCATTGTTAGCAATATCGTAGGTACAACCTGCTTTTTGAAGGTGTAACGACGCCACTTTTTGGTTAACTAAGTTATCTTCGACCAGTAATACATGTGGTGTTTGAACCGGTGTCTTGTCGACGACCTTATTTTGTACCCCGTTCAGAACCAAATGATAACAATGCTGGAATGCCTTGAATAAACGATTACCCAACAAGGGGTAAGTGATGAGTGCATCAATACTCTCACCAAAATCTGTTCCGCCACTGCTCATATTCCGGATTAAACAAATCGTGCGATGTTCACTCCTTAAAGCTTCTATGGTCGTTGTAAGCTCACTCAATGATGAATGATTATCTTCACTGAGTATCACGACTTGTTTACGGCCTTCATTCGCTGCCGCAATTTCCGAAGCATCATCTAACCGAGTATTAATATTAATATCAAAGAACTCGAGTTCTCGACGAATACGAGAGAGCTTCAACACATCGGAGCCAACCAAAATTATATCTACACTTTTGTAGCTTTCTTGAGGGTTGACCAACTTTTCATCTACAGGCAGTGTAAGGGTAAAATAAAATCGGCTTCCGATCCCTTTAGTCGAATCTAAACCAATTTCCCCACTCATCATCTCAATTAATTGGCAACTAATGGCAAGCCCTAGCCCTGTCCCTCCAAATTGCCTTGTGGTTGACTCATCTTCTTGGGTGAAAGGTTCAAATATGCTGGCTTGTCTATCTTCATCAATACCTATTCCAGAATCAGAAACCTCAAACAACAATTTCGCGACATTGTCACTATCTTCCAAACACTTAATCCCAATTGACACCGTACCTTTATCCGTAAATTTCACGGCGTTTGACATAAAGTTCATTAGAACTTGTCTTATACGGTGATCGTCGATAACAACCCGGCTTGGGACTTGTTGGTCGATATTCACATCGATATTAATCCCTTTCTCTTTCACTTTAGGCGCAACAATCGAAGCAATGTCATAAATCGTTTCTCGTATTGCTGTTGAATGGGCACTAATTTGTAGCATGCCTGATTCAATTTTCGAAAAATCGAGGATGTCGTTAATTAAGCTAAGCAATAAGTGGGAGGAGGTCTCGATGGTATTCACGTAATCTTTCTGTGTCGCCGTCAGCTGGGTATCGGCAAGTACCTCTGAAATACCGATGACACCATTTAGCGGGGTCCGAATTTCGTGCGACATATTTGCCAGAAAGCTACTTTTTGCCTTGCTCGCTTGAATCGCATCATTTCTTGCAGTATCTGCTTCTTCCTTTGCTTCAATCAACCTCTGCCGCTGCTCTAGCCTTTCAGACGTCAGGCGTTTCACCTCTTTGGCAAACGTGCTTAGTTCGTCTCGCCCACCCACTTGAACATCCATTGCTGTATGCTCACTGTCTTTAACACTCAAAAATTTCAGCACGAGTTTGAGGTTGCCTGTTATTCTTGTGGTTAAGCTAATACCAATAAGCAATACCAGAAGGAAGAGTGACAAGCTGACAGACATAAAAATGTTTTTCTGCTTGGTAAATGCCTCAATTGACTCTGCAATTTCTAATCGAACTTGCTCTTCAATTTGCGCACCAACCAATTGCAGTCGTGACAGACGGGCATTTAGAACCTCAACGCCCTCTGCCATTTCTTGTGGCTCGAATTCGTTAAGGTTATCACTGGCTAGTAGCTTCGTTCTAAATTCGTTGCTGCGTTGAAAAATAGGATCTGAAAAGGTTTCTAAAAGAAGCTTAACCTGATTTTGGTCTGCATTAATTGCCAAAAATCGATTAAGAAATAATTGCTGGTTTTGAGCTAGTAAGCGAATTTCATTAAGAATCTCGGGGGTACTACGAGTCGAGTAATTAGCAGACAATAGCCATTGGCTAAACCAACCTTCTTCCTGAGACCAGAACATCAACCACTCTAACTGGTAAAGCGCACGAAGGTGATTATCTACTGATTCAAGCAACTCTGAATAATGTATTTTCTCTACTTCGAGCAACAATTGCCGATAGATGTCCACTTGCCACTCGATTAACTCGAGTAATTCCTCACCACTTTCTGCCCCCTTAATTTCTGCTAAGTTCGCGATATAACTATCAAGTAGTAAATTGACTGATTTGGCACTTTCAGTATTACCAAATAGCTGTACCACATCATTACGAACATCGCTTCCAAGCGTACTGTTGAATAACGTTTTTTCCTCAACGATTGCGACCCGATTTGAGAAATGATACTGCGAAAGGTCTTCTAAAAACCGTACGGCTTGCGATGCTTTTTCTAACGAGTTTACCTGAAAGTTTAAATGAGTAAGTTGACGATTACCCAAAAGCAGCAAAAGGCACAACGGCATCGCAACCAATAGAAATAATTTATGTTTTATGAGCAACCTATTCCAAAACTGACTAAGCACTTATCCCACCCTAGAATATTTTTTGTTATTTTCCCTAGATGAAGGATAGAAAAGCCATTTAAAAAAAACAGATCTATATGCAAAAAATAGCATATAAAATATGGTACAGCTCACACTTTAGATAAGTTTATACTTGAAATAGAAAACAAATATGGATATAGGCATACTCCATATCCTCATTACCTCGCTGATAGCCCAGCAACTAGAACTCAAAGTTTACTCAGGTTGGTAAAGGCAATCGCCGAGATTTTCGTTAAACGCTTGGCTAAATAATAAAGCCACCTCTTTTTTACAAGAGATGGCAAAATAAATGAAACATCTTGGTAAAACCAAAGGCTACGGCTTAAGCTTTAAATATTATCAATGTCTGCGGTGCTATGGCGGTCAAAATCCTAATTTTCAATTACCTCTAACATCAATGATGATGAGAGAGCTGAAGAAAAATGGATTGTATTTTTTGCGACTGTCATCAGTTGAGCTGATCCTTCAGGCTCTCCACTGTTAGGATTGACATCGAACTTAGGGAAATTACTACTGGAAATATCAAGTCTCATTCGATGCCCCCGCTTAAATACATTACACGTTGCAAACGCTTCTATCTCAATTTCATACACTTTACCTTGTTGCAATAACTGTGGCTTTTGGTAAGAATGATGATAACGACAGCGAAAGATCCCATCCGAAATATTCATTGCAAAGCCCTGCGGATAATCGTCATTCGGTGGATAAACATCGACTAATTTAGCGGTGAAATCCGTATCTAACGCATCGCTTTCGATAAAGAGTTTTATCATCACTTTCCCTGACACGATAAGATCTTGTGTTAATACTGGCGTTTCAAACACCAACACATCTTTGCGTGCCGATAGCGGTAAGTTGTTCCCATTCGTTCCGAAGAACCGTGGGTCTTCAGTTTGATCAAACGCCCCACCAACAAACACTGGCTTCCCTGATGTTAATGCGCCTCCAATTGTGGGCATAGGATGCCGAGGGTCAAATAAGTAACTCAAGCAGGCAGGTGTTATTTCTGGTTCGTGGCTCAATTCCCCACCCGAACGTAAATACCACTGTTTCATTTGGGTATGTGGTAGCGGCCACTGTGTCGTATGTATCCAACGCCCACCATGATTGAGTTTACCTTGAGATGTTTTGCTCCCATCGCCTCCCCCCATCTGAAACACACTGACTTTGGCTTGTTCCGGTAAATTGGCATCTAATAACCAGCGCCGGAACCAATCGATACGTTGCTGTAACCAGCTCTGTGCCACATTGGTGTCGAATGATGCCTGAGCACCAAATTCAACATCACCACAATGCGTCACATTACGGTCACCATGAAGCCAAGGGCCCATAATGAGTGACACTGGGGCGGTGTTTTGTTCACTCAAGGCGCGGTAATTGTCTAACGTACTTTTCACATAAACATCGTACCAACTAGACATCAGTAAAATCGGGATATCCGGGATATGTTGGTAGCTATCGAGCGTATAAATACCCGAGCCTTTCCAGAAGTCATCAAACGTGCCCGCTTCCCATTGTTCTAATAAATACGCTTCATAATCAGGTAAATGCCTAAGGGGCGAATGCCCGCGCTTCCACGGCATTTGCTTAAACCACTCAATAATATCTTCACTTTCTAGCGCGCGTTTCACGATCGGATCTGCTTTCGCTTCAGGGCTCACTAACGCTTGACGATAGGCCCAAGTGGCTTGCTTCAATTCAAACGCACCTCCTTGACGAATACCGCACTCATAAGCGCTAGAAAAACCGCCTGAATCCAATGCCATGCAAGCTAAACCAGGAGGATTTAAACACGCCATTGCCATTTGTGTATGTGCAGCATATGATAGCCCCATGCTGCCTATTGAGCCATTACACCACGGTTGCTGATGAATCCATTCGCAAGTATCGAAACCATCTTCTGCTTCATTAATATATTTCGTAAAAGTGCCTGTCGACTTATAGCGCCCTCGACAATCTTGAAAAACGCAGACGAAACCGGCATCAGTAAACGCCCGCGCCATTTCTTCTCGTGTTAGCAAATGCCCTGATAAATCCACTTCTGAACGTGATGGTGCAGCTTTGTTATAGGGGGTTCTTTCAATAATAACAGGCCAAGATTGATGTAATGAACCCGCCTCCATACTGCAGTCAAAATTTTGCGGCAGGTACACGTCGGTAGCTAACAGCACGCCATCACGCGTTGCTACCATATTGTCTTTTAATACTTTCATGACTATTCCCTAACCGTAAACCGACAAGCTTATTGAGAGGAAAAGCAACGCAAAGAGAATAATAATTAAAAAGAATGGGAAAATGTACCTTGCCCACTGCCCCCAGCCAACCTGTGCGGTAGCAAGGAAAATCAACAACCCACTTGATGTTGGTGTAATGATATTTGTTGCACCATTACCCATCAAAAATGCCAATACAGTAGTGTGTGGATCGACACCAGCCAGTTGACCTAAAGGACCCAAAATCGGCATTGTCACCGCTGCCTGTCCTGATGTCGATGGGATGGCAACATCAATCACCAACTGGGCAAAAAACATGCCGAAGGCAGCAAACGTCGCATTGTTTTCACCCACTACAGACGAAAGAGCAAAAATAATACTATCAAGTACCTGACCTTGAGCCAGTAGTAGCGAAACAGATGTTGCAAGGCCAATCAACACGCCAGCAATCAATACTTTCTTCATGCCCGACACAAACGCATCGACAGTTTCATTGCTGTTCAGTCCCCCTACGACCGCAAAGATCACTCCTAGCGCGAGGTAATAAGCGGATAGTTCATTATATTTCCAATGCCATGTTTGAGAGGCATACACGAGAAAACCTATCCCCAACCCCAGAATCAGCAATACCAACGCATGGCGTGTAGGAAGTGGAGATGCATCCCATCCCGCTTCGATCGTCACATTCTTCACTTCTTTACGAATACTACGCAATACATAAAGAATACCGACAACCATCAACACAACATAAACCAGCACACGCATTCCCATGCCACTAAAAACGGGAACATCAACCAAAGGCTGTGCAATAGATAATGCGTAAGGGTTGGTTATAGAAGCCAAATAGCCGACTTTAACCGGGATCGCCACAATGGCTAATCCAACAATGCTAGACAAGCCCATTCGGTGGGCCATTGCCACCACCATAGGGATAACTAACAAATATTCTTTTGCCATTCCCATGAAGGTACTGCCCATCGAAAAAACAATCATCATGGCAGGTACTAATAGGTATACATTTCCTTTGGTGACAGACAGCATACGTTCAAGCCCCGTCTCTATCGCCCCCACCTTGTTGAGCACACCAAACATTCCACCGATAAACAGCACCATAAATATCATGCCAGACTGCTTATTGATCGCTTGGGGAATACTGACTAGCGCATCCAACAAACTGACAGCTTTAGCGTCACTGCCTTCAGAATAAATGCCAAGTAGGTTCGACACCGATACGTCTTTTTCTAATACTTGGTAGGTACCAGGAACAATTAACTTTCCGTTACGTTCAAACGCACCTGAATCTAAAAAATAGGTCATGAACACCGCAGCCAACACCACAAAAAGTAGGATGATGACAGGGTTCATGGATTTCTTTTTTGGGGGGGCAACCTGGATTTCAGGTGACAATTGACTTGGCATCGTCGATTCTTTTATTGTCATGTATAAGTTCTCGTTGTCATGTTTACATTTTATCAACATAACAATCAATTATATTCCCTCACAAGGGTATGACAGATCATCATACTCCTATGCAGACAAGGCATTATGAACATAAAACAGCTTACGACTCTCAGGGCGATAATGACGACGGGATCAACAAGTTCCGCGGCTTTGCAGCTAGGTGTATCACAATCAGGCATCAGTCGTTTACTTACGCAGCTAGAGCAAGAACTTGATCTAGCGTTATTTGATCGGAAAAAAGGTCGGTTAATAATTAAGCCTGAAAATAAAAATTTGTTAACAAACGCGCTAAAATCACTCGACCAACTTGAACATCTTTATGAAGAGGCCCAAGAAATCAAAAAAGGCTGTTTAAGCAAAGAAACAATAAAAATAGCCGTTCCTTATACTTTCTCTTCATCTCTAATCCCGCAACTATTACTTCAGCTGCGTCAAGATCACCCTTATCTATTGGTAGAATTAATTACAGGGAATTATTCATTTATCGAAGAATGCGTAGAGTCTGGTAAAGCGGATATTGGATTCACTCGTATCTATAATAATCCGAGATTCAACTACACCCCCGTCGCATCGGGTGCATCAATTTGTGTTATGCCAAGGTCACATGCATTAACAGCCCACCACACAATTACCGCGGAGCTACTGCACGATGAACCTTTGATATTACTTGGTAAGAAGAGTGGTTCTCGCAAAGATATTGATCGTTTTTTTCAGCGCTATCAGGTGACTCCCAATATTATTGTAGAGGCGCACTCTGTGGATGTAGCCTGCTCATTAGTCTCTGCTGAAATTGGCATTTCTATCGTGAACAGCGTATTGCTGCAAGGAGGACAGTATTCCAATATCATTGCTCGGCCTATTATCGACCTTCCACGTTATCAATATGGGTTGATTACCGCTGTAGGTAATACATTCAATACTTTCAATCAGACGCTATACGCACAGATTTGCGATCTAATGCGTGAACATTTAACAAAAAATTAATGGGTTTAGATATACCTCTGCGCCTAGATGAAGTATCTCTGATCAATGAAAGCAGACAGGTAACATTTATAAAGAGGGTTGATGGTACCTGCCAGCTTAAGCCATAGCCATAGCCATAGCCTTAAGTCAAACTGACAGGATAAAAGTATTCGATTTAGGGCTTTAGCTTTAAAACATTATCAATATCTGCAGCACTATGGCGCTCTGGCACCATTTCCCACTCTTCCCCCCAACTTCGATTCACAATACGGCCACGTTGAACGGCTTGGCGGGCTTCAATCTCTTTAGCCCAACGTTGTAAGTGCGTGTACTTTTCAACTTGAAGGAACTCTGCAGCATCGTAAATTCGACCCAGTACTAAGTTGCCATACCATGGCCAAATCGCCATATCAGCAATGCTGTATTCATCACCGCCTATAAAAGCATTCGATGCTAATTGCTTATCAAGCACATCCAACTGGCGCTTAGCTTCCATTGAAAATCGATTAATTGGGTATTCGAACTTCTCTGGCGCATAAGCATAGAAGTGCCCAAAACCACCCCCCAAATAAGGTGCTGAGCCTTGTAACCAAAATAGCCAGTTCATGACTTTAGTTTTTGCTTCGATATTTTCAGGCAAAAAATGGCCAAATTTTTCAGCCAAATAAAGCAAGATAGAACCAGATTCGAAGACTTCAACCGGATTCTCACCGGAGCTATCGACTAAAGCTGGGATCTTCGAGTTTGGGTTAACGCTAACAAAGCCAGACGAGAACTGATCACCATCACCAATATTAATCAGATGTGCATCATATTCGGCTTCAATAACCCCTGCTGCCAATAGCTCTTCCAGCATGATCGTGACTTTTTGTCCATTAGGGGTGCCGAGTGAGTACAGCTGGAATGGGTGCGAGCCGACAGGTAACGCTTGCTCATGCCGTGCACCTGAGTCGGGACGATTGATGCTTGCCCACTCTCCGCCATTTTCACTATCATCAATCCATACTTTAGGTGGAATATAATCGGTACCCATCTGCCTCTCCTAGCTGTGTCTCTTGAGATGATTGTAGTTTTTGAACAAACGTTCAATAACTAAAATCATAATCTGACCATCGATAACGCGCAAGGGTTTTGAACTGTTACTTATAAACCTTTTAGCTATATAACCATGAATAAGGTCATAACCCGCTAGATGAATGACTAGATGACATCCCATTTCATTGCTGCTTTCATCTGTTGGGAGATATCACTCGAAATTGCCATATCATCGCTAATCACGACAAGACTTTGCGTCTCATACGGCGTTTGGACACCACTTACAGAGTCTTCATCAAATGTCTTCTGCCCTTGGCTTTTTTTGGGCACAAGATAAACACTCACACGCTCACCCTGTGTGGTTCCAACTATCATCTGAAATACTGTTTCATCGCCAAAGTTACAATGGTTAACGTAATAAATCTGACCAGGTAAATGCTCAAATTTAGAACCAAATGGCGCAAGCTTCATGTTCACTTGTTCCAATGTGACTCGCTCATTAATATCGTCAAGAAAATCGCCTTGATTGGAAATATGATTCATGGCTAACGGAATGTAGTTGTCGGACTCAAACTGAATTGGCTTAACAGAATCAGTAGTAAACATAACCAAGCTCATTATTATTAATGCCAACCCTGCCCCCCAAACCCCACGACGCCTAGAACGGCATACTGGTACTCCTTCATTGGGAATATCGAGTAACCTCGCTGAAAGCCCTTTAGGGACGTCAATATGAACGGCACCTCTAACCCGGTGTTCATGTGCATCCTGTCTAGCTCTATATTCACTTAATGACGTGACCTTATGCTTCACACCTTACTCCGTTAGTCTCTACATGCTCATCCCTCAGTTGCTTTTTGGCACGTGCTAACCGAGTAAGAACGGTATTCAATTTAAGACTTAGGATTTCCGCCACTTCTTCAGCGGTAAAACCCATAAGTACTTGTAAGAGTAATGGCTCTCGGTATTTATCATTTAGACCTAGAATCTTTTCACGTAGGGTTTCATTATCATCAGAACCTGAATCTTCCGTAAATAGATTGCACTCTTCTATATCAATGTATTCAACAGGTTTAACTCTGAAACGGCGAGCATTCTCGCGCCTTAATATTGTTATCAGCCATGATTTTGCAACTTTATCATCCGCTAAATCATCAATAAACCGCCAAGCTCTAAGGTAAGTTTCTTGCACTAAGTCTTCCGCATCGTGTTGGTTTTTACATAACCAATATGCATATCGATATAAGTCATTTCCATAATCACGTACCAGTAACTCATATCGTCTTTTTCTCGATGAATGTGTTTTCCTGATAAATTTTGTTTTGAATATATTCGTTATCATATAAATTTAGCTATCAAAGTTTAAAGTAGTGTTGTTACTTATGACCGCTACCCCACAAATAATTCATATTATTTTAAATTAGAGGTGTATCTATATATTACATCTCCAATATGATAACAACTCGAACCAAATAAAATATAAATGCCTTTACAATTAGACATTTAACATAAAACACTTTAAATAATAATATTTTTTGAAATAATATACATACCTTCGTGGTCTTTTCTCTCGACATCTATACACACTGGAATATCGAGTATATATAACAATTGTCATCAACATCACCACCGTGATAAACAAAACCTATCAACACTGACTGTAAATAGAGAAATCAATATGGAAAATAAACTAAAGTCGAACCTTTCAATAAGCCTTCTTGCACTAAGAATTGGTATATTTATAGTGTTCCTTTTTTGGGGGTTAGATAAAATCGTATTAACCGAACATGCAATTAAAGTATTCTCAGGGTTCTATGGATTGAATATAAGCCCTGGAGTTATGATTTCACTCGGGATTGCTCAAATCTTATTCTTGATCGCATTTGTATTAGGGCTATGGCGAAATAAAACCTATCTTGCGATCCTCGTTCTCCACCTCGTTTCAACGTTATCAGCATTTGGCAAATACTTAGACCCGTTCAATAACCTCTTGTTCTTTGCCGCGTGGCCAATGCTCGCTGCATGTTTAGCTCTCTACCTATTACGTGATTACGATACTTACACCGTAAAGCTATCAAAATAGGATAAGCAACCACGGTAGAAGCATACTGACTAATGAATCTACAGGTATGTTTCTGCCCCTCTGAAGCACCTAAAAATAAGTTACAACACAGAATGTTAAATTACTCTTTAATATTCATAAAGATATGCAAGTAAAACACATTTACTTACATTTGCGCATAGTGACGCAAACGGTTGCGCGAGGTATATTCCCGCCCAGTTAATGACTAATAACTCATTAACCAACCATGCCCAACCAATTTAGGAATGTGTGTTCTATGTTTACTCTGTCTAAAAAAGTCTTACTTGCTGCAAGTGCAATGATCTTTGCTTCTGTTGCTTCAGCAAACACAGTGAAAAGTGTCACGGTACCTTCGCACGATGCACCCAAGCAGCCAATTCTGATTCAAGGTCCAATGCCAATTGAAGCTGAATATTTTGCTGGCCTTTTGAAAGATGTGAAAATTGAACACACTGGCAACTTTATCTTTTACATTGGTACTTTGAACGATTATCCGATTGTTGTGACCAAAACAAGTAAAGGCGTTGAAAACACAGCGGCTGCGACTGCAATCGCTATTGAGCGTTACAATCCACGTGCCATCATCAACCAAGGCACATCAGGCGGTCACGACAAGTCACTGAATGTTGGTGATATCGTATTAGGTAAGCGTTCATTCAATGCAGGTAACTTCAAAACACCTAGACTTGCTGAAGGCGAAGGTTCAAACCCAATGAACTGGATCCCTATGGATGTTATGGCATCGGAAAGCAGTGCAGGTGAAGGTGATGCAGCAGCAGATGCTGAAAAAGTTCGCTACTACGCAGGTAACAAAGACCTACTTGCTTCTGCGCATGCAGTAAAAGAAACGCACAAGCGCGGTAAAGTTGTTGAAGGAACTATTGCTTCAGCGAATTTCTGGAACAATGAAATTGACCGTATGAACTGGTTACACGAAAACTACGGCACTAGCGTTGAAGAAATGGAAACTGCTTCTGCAGCAATGATGGCTGAAGCTTACAAAGTCCCTTTCCTAGGTGTTCGTATTCTATCTAACAACCTGACCAACAACGGAAAGTACGACCCATCAACAGCAACAGACAACCAAAAGTTTGTTAAGAACCTAGTGATTCACTATATCTCTACGCTGTAATCGTTATTTAAGACTACATACAGAAAGCCCGCTATATAGTTTAGCGGGCTTTTTACCTTTCCGATTAGTCATTAAATCTTCGTCGACTACCTATACCCAATATACCGGCGAGAAATAAGAAAAATGAGGTTGGCTCGGGGATTCGTCGCTCTGCTGCTCCTGCAACGTCTAACCCTGCCCATTCAATAACATAAGTGCCAGCGCTAATATCACTAAATGTTTGTGCGCCAAAAAATTCGCCTAAATCACCTGAAAACGCGCCAGACGCAGCTGCTCGAGAAAATGCTGACCCTTGCGGTTCTTCCCCTCCATTAGCAGATGCACTCGCGTTAAAGACGGGCTCACTAAAGATGATCGAACTAATTTCATCTAAGATAATTGTAATTGTTAGCCCCAAAATCAAACTGGATTCAACCCGACCATTCGTTGCTTCCCCAAGCGTATTAGCATCTGCCTTTATAGCCGCATCATTCGGGTCGTCGGATACAACTTCCCACTCATAATCCCACCTAAAGCGAGCATCCCCTTCAGATGTACCGTCGAAAAAAGTGCGAGAAGATTCTGCCACACCAATTGAGCCACTTTCATCAGAGAGTGAAATCGAAAACTCAGCATCAGCACTCGATTCGTAGCTTGCAGGCATCGGCACAGCCATAGCTTTTAAAGGTATAAATAGGCACATCATTACTAGATACAGAATGGATATAGGCATCAGCATAACCTCAACTACTAAGTCAGATACCTTTTTAAGCAATAAGTATGCCATGCTTGATCCCCAATGTATTTCAGGTACTTACATTGCATTACTTATTGTACTGTTAAATTTACTGACAGATAAAATAACCTAAAACTGAAAGAGCCATTACTGCAACTTCAAACTTGACACTAGACCTACCTATTATTGGATGCAGCGGCGGCTATTAGTCATGCTTAAACCTATCAATGCTATAGACACAACCTATTGGTAAAAATCCAGTAATAAACGAAAATAGCGCGCATATAAAATACCACCAATTAAACAATGATTATATTTAGAATAAAAAACAGAGTATATGGCAATAGGGTTAACATGTTAAACAAACAATTTGAAAACAAAATAAACGAATCATTGGCTAACATACAAGCATTATTAACTATTAACTTTGATACTCCATACATAAAACTAAAAAGAGTTATATTTGATAACGAAAATGTTCCTGAGTTTGAAGTTCATTTTAAAAACCCAATGAACGTAACGGATAAAATCAACTTAAGTTTTGATGAACTTGTTTATTTCATTAAGAATCCAAAAGATTTAATCGTGCACTACCACAAAGAAAGATACATTGATTACCTTGCTTGGCTGAACGATGCTGGTCTGATCCAATGCTCACAGATAACGACTACAGGTGCTAGATGCAAGTGTTTCATCAGTAATAAGACGCACAACCTAACTGAGCATATCAAGCTGAAGAACAAAGGGAGACTATGTACAAGGCATACTGATAAGACCTAAAAAAATGCGGCAAGGATAGCCGCAAATAAATGATATTGGTGTCTATTATATTTAAATCGTCAAACATTTAACCGTTAAGAACGGATGCCCCAAAAATTTTCGCATAAAAAAACCGCCCGTAGGCGGTTCAGTTATTTCTGTCTAATCATCTTAATTTTATAACGCTTTGACAAGCAACGCATTTAAAACACGCTTTATAAGCTAAAATTTTCCACGTAAGTTTCCTTCTAACGCGAACATACTGATTAGACGTACCACATTTGCAAATCATTAACTTTATCCTTTGAGAATTTTAATTAATGATGTTGTGTTCACTTTGCTGACTTTTAGTGACTTATAGGCACATAATCGCATCCATTTATGTGTTTTCTAGTAGTTTCGTCACAAGCCGGCACTTTATAGAGTTATTCAATATTAGAAGCAATAAAAACATATCACTTGAAAAATTGGTTGTTCATTCAATAAACAATTCAGTGTGTAAATGTGTCTAAACATTTAATTTTGAAAATAAATGGTATTAAAAAAACACCTCAATTGACGTTTATTTGTATAGGAGAGAAAGGCTGGCACGAGATAAAAACATAAGCATCCTCGCTCTGCAAAGCTACCTCAACACAAAAATCGATAAATGATCGCAAACTACTAAAATGCTTACATAGCATCACTATTTATGTCGTTAAATATGCTGACAAATTACAGTATCTTAGGAGTGAGTAAACTTTGGGCATTGGTTCTTTATTATCTTTAGTATTAACACGTGCTTCGGCATCAGAAAGTATACAGGACTTACGTAGAGCAACTAAGCGATAGCTAGCTCACTGAAGCCGTTGGTACAAATTAGCTGTAATTGGAACATAATGGAATTCCACTCAAAGCGCTCAAAAAAAGAACTCCTGAGTGGCTACTATTCACTCAAAAAAGCATGAAATTAAAAAAAATGCCTATCTAAACAAAATAAAACATACCTAAAACACATAATAAGAAGCTAAATTTTACATAGAAGCGAAATTGTTTGGCCAAAAATGCATGCAAAGACAAACAAATAAAAGTGTGATGCCAGACGTTAAAAGCCCAAATAATAATACAATATCACCTCTAAACTGTATCCATAACTCAGCATGGCATAATAATAACCAATCAACACGTGTAACAATTAGTCTCATTTCCAGAAAGAATATTAATAACTATTAATTTATGTTT
>NZ_JAKJSI010000061.1:0-35023 GCF_050336695.1 Photobacterium minamisatsumaniensis
CCATCCATTATTGATAAGCAGTGATAGTAATAGCTATTGTTGTGTAACACCGATTTAGTGCGCGTGTAGCTCAGCTGGATAGAGTACCTGGCTACGAACCAGGCGGTCGGAGGTTCGAATCCTCCCACGCGCACCATTATTGATAAGCARTGATAGTAATAGCTATTGTTGTGTAACACCGATTTAGTGCGCGTGTAGCTCAGCTGGATAGAGTACCTGGCTACGAACCAGGCGGTCGGAGGTTCGAATCCTCCCACGCGCACCATTATTTAAAGCTCAGCTTTGGCTGGGCTTTTTTATGCCTGTAAGACAGCATAAAGCGTCCAGCTTTCATGCCTATCACTGTCAGACTTTTCTTATTTCCGCTTTTTCTTTGTAACCCACCAAGTACGATCAGTCGATTTCGATTTTTTTGATGTGCTCCCTAAAATGAACTGATTTAGAATAAATAATTATATCTTTATCCGTTAAATTTGATTGGGCAATCAGCCTACGACTAACTTGCTGATATATGATTATTTTTGCAGGGAAATATGTTTTTTCTCTCATCAACCTTACGTTTACGTAAGTGTAACATCTGGTGGGTTTTCATCGCTGATAGGTATAGGAATGGGTGAATGCCGCTTAATGTTTCACAATCATTCACTGGTTATCTTTCAATAACTTGTGTTAAATTGTCGCGCTAAATAATAAAATTTAATCGAGATTGATAAAAAATATTCAAATTACCGAAAAATAAGTGTGACATGTTAATCAATTTGACATATTTTTGCTTGTCGTGATATTTCTTAACGCGCCAGTCACAAAATGAATGAAAGGAAGCATTATGGCAGATTTAGGAGCGTTGCTAACAGAAGCTGCAACAATCATGGCAACAGGCATGGTTGTGGTGTTCGTGTTTCTAAGCACTCTGATCTTTTTAGTTAAGCTGTTGGCAAAGTTTGCCTCACAGGATGACATTCCAGCCGCGGTGAATAAGCCATCGCCAGCTGTTGTTAATCGCAATGGTGTACAGCCAGAGGTGGTTGCTGCAATTTCTGCAGCCGTTCACCAGTACCGAAAGCAAAACGCATAAACCAGATGTTTTGCTCAGAGCATTTTAAACCTCTGACAGGTATTTATATTGTGATTTTTAGGACGAATTTTTTACAAGGAGTTTGTGAGCATGTCCAAGTCTTTAGCGATCACCGATGTAGTGTTACGTGACGCCCATCAGTCTTTATTTGCTACCCGTATGCGTATCGAAGATATGCTGCCAATTGCTGAACAGCTCGATAACATCGGCTACTGGTCTTTGGAAACATGGGGCGGCGCTACCTTCGACTCTTGTATTCGTTATCTTGGTGAAGACCCTTGGGAACGCCTAAGAGCTTTGAAGCAAGCGATGCCTAAAACCCCAATGCAAATGTTGCTACGAGGGCAAAATTTACTGGGCTACCGTCATTATGCTGATGATGTGGTTGAAAAGTTTGTTGAGCGAGCACATGCCAATGGTATGGATGTTTTCCGTATCTTTGATGCCATGAATGATGTACGTAACTTTGAAAAGGCGGTGAAATCAGCGATTGATGTTGGTGCTCATGCCCAAGGCACAATTTCTTACACAACGAGCCCCGTCCATAACCTAGACACTTGGACCGATCTTGCTAAGCGCCTAGAAGACTTGGGTTGCCATTCGATTTGTATCAAAGATATGTCTGGTTTACTCAAGCCTTATGAAGCTGAAGAGCTGGTGAAGCGCATCAAAGCTTCTTGTGATGTACCATTAGCGCTTCATTGCCACGCGACTACTGGCCTATCAACAGCGACAGCGGTGAAAGCCGTTGAAGCAGGCCTCGATATCCTAGATACCTCTGTGTCATCCATGAGCCAAACTTACGGCCATACCCCAACGGAAACCGTTATTGCAATGCTAGAAGGTACCGAGCGTGATACTAAACTCGATCTTCAGCAGATGGCGCCAATAGCAAGCTACTTCCGCGATGTACGTAAAAAGTATGCCAAATTTGAAGGGAGCTTGAAGGGCGTTGATGCGCGTATTTTACTCGCTCAAGTGCCTGGTGGCATGTTGACGAATATGGAAAGCCAACTTAAAGAGCAAGGTGCCTCTGATCGCTTTGATGAAGTGTTGGAAGAGATCCCACGTGTACGTGAAGATTTAGGTTTTATTCCGTTAGTCACCCCAACATCGCAAATTGTGGGTACTCAAGCGGTATTGAATGTATTGACTGGCGAACGTTATAAAAGCATTTCAAAAGAAACGGCTGGTGTACTGAAAGGTGAGTACGGCGCAGCGCCAGCGCCAGTGAATGCTGAACTGCAAGCTCGAGTGCTTGACGGCGGTGAGCCTGTGGTGTGTCGACCTGCTGATCTATTAGTGTCTGAGCTTGATACGTTAACGGACGACTTATCAGAAAAGGCGAAAACGGATAATATCCAGCTTGCCGACGCGGTTGTCGATGATGTATTAACTTATGCTTTATTTCCTCAAGTTGGTCTCAATTTCCTTAAAAACCGAAATAACCCTGATGCTTTTGAGCCTGTACCAAGTGCAGAACCGGAAGTTGCTGCCCCTGCGGCCTCTGTGCAACCTGCATCGGTTCCGACGGCGATTGAGGCGTACAGCGTTAACGTGAATGGCCAAGTTTATAATGTCGAAGTTGGTCCTGCTGGTGAAGTGTCATCGGTTGCCCCTGCAGCAGTCCCCGTAGCTGCTCCAGCTTCGGAGGCTGAATCGGTCCCTGCACCGTTGGCTGGGAATATCTTTAAAATCAATGTTCAGCCAGGTAACCAAGTCTCGGAAGGTGACGTATTAGTTGTGCTTGAAGCAATGAAGATGGAAACGGAAATACGTGCTGCTCGTAGTGGTACCGTTCAGGATCTTCATGTGAAGGAAGGTGACTCTGTTTCCGTAGGATCTCCGATCCTGAGCTTGGCGTAAGAGGTTACCATGGAAGGTTTATTAAAACTCTGGAATGAAACTGGGATAGCCAACTTCGAGTTTGGCCAAATTGTTATGATGTTGGTTGGTGCTGGGTTGCTGTTCTTAGCTATCCGTAAAGGTTTTGAGCCTTTATTGCTCCTTCCAATGGGCTTCGGTGCCATTTTAGCGAACATTCCCAATGCTGGCTTTACTGATCCTGGTGGGTTGCTTTATTACATCTATTATATTGGGATTGAAACAGGGGTATTTCCACTGTTGATCTTTATGGGTGTAGGGGCAATGACGGATTTTGGTGCGCTTATCGCGAACCCGAAAACATTGCTATTAGGTGCTGCCGCGCAGTTTGGGATTTTCTTCACGCTGTTCGGCGCCATTTTGTTGAATGTGATCCCTGGGATGGAGTTCACCCTTGCTGATGCGTCATCGATAGCGATCATCGGTGGTGCTGATGGCCCAACCGCGATTTTCCTTGCGAGTCGGTTATCGCCTGATCTGTTAGGGGCAATTGCGGTTGCAGCCTACAGCTATATGGCGTTGGTACCAATCATTCAACCGCCGATTATGAAGGCATTAACGACTCCAGAAGAACGCACCATTAAAATGCAGCAGCTTCGCCATGTAAGCAAAGCGGAAAAGATATTATTTCCGCTGGCTGTCTTGTTCATGACAATTTTGTTCCTGCCATCAGCAACGCCACTCGTCGGTATGTTCTGTCTCGGTAACTTAATGCGTGAATCCGGTGTGGTTGACCGTTTATCAAATACCGTTCAGAACGAATTGATAAATATTGTCACGATCATGCTTGGTCTCGGCGTTGGCTCTAAATTGGCGGCCGAGCAGTTCTTACGCTTTGAGACTCTCGGCATTCTTGTGCTAGGTGCGGTCGCATTTAGTGTCGGAACTGGCGGCGGTGTCTTGATGGCGAAATTACTCAATCGCTTTAGTAAAGAAGACATTAATCCATTAATTGGGGCTGCTGGTGTATCTGCAGTACCGATGGCAGCAAGAGTTGTGAATAAGGTTGGCCTTGAAGCTAACCCGCAGAACTTTTTGCTAATGCATGCTATGGGACCGAATGTGGCAGGTGTGCTTGGTTCCGCTGTTGCGGCTGGTATCTTACTTGCCCTCGTTGGCGGCTAATACCAGAAAGGTGCCGTTAGCCCTTTGAAACAATTTGAAACGGGTAGCCAGTGTGCTACCCGTTTTTTTTTGCCGTAAATACGTTATTGTACAAGGCTAAAAGAGCTTGCAGCGCTGTCGTTTTAAAAGGATAGAGATAATGAATTATCAGCAACTTGCGATTACAGAGTTTGGGGCACCGTTAGTATTAGCGTTACAAGAAAGAGCTTTGCCTAGACCAGAAAATGGACAGGTCCTAGTGAAGGTCAGCTACGCGGGCATCAATCCTATTGATGCCAAAACACGGGCAGGCTTAGGTTGGGCAGCCCAGCAAAATAAAGACAATTTGCCATGGGTTCCGGGCTACGACATTGCTGGCGAAGTGCTTGCTTGTGGCGAAGGTGCGGAGTGCTGGCAAGCGGGCGATAGGGTATCAGGCTTCATTGGCTTTCCATTAGGTGGTGGTGGCTATAGTGAGTATGTTGTTGCTGAGGCTGCTTCATTAACCAAGGTTGCGCCATCTATCGCGCTCAGCCAAGCGGCCGCTTTACCACTGGCTGGACAGACGGCGTGGCAGGCATTAGAGAAGGTTGGTGTTAAAGCCAATAAGCGAGTACTGATTTTAGCGGGAGCTGGCGGTGTCGGCCATCTCGCGATTCAACTTGCTGTTGCACAAGGCGCACAAGTTATTGCCAGTTGCTCGCCAGCCAATATCCCTTTTGTGACAGCTTTAGGTGCTGAAGCGCTTGATTACTATAAAGCCCCATTGGCTGAACAGTTGGACAGTGTGGATTGCCTTGTAGACCTTATGGGAGGGGATGTCGGCATCGCCGCTTTGTCATGTGTTAAAGCGGGAGGCAAGGTAGTGACCATTCCAACCATTACTGCAGAGGCGGTTATTGAGCAAGCAAGCTTACAAGGTTTACAAGCGGAAGGTATGCTCGTTAGCCCTTCTGTTGAACAGAACAAAGCAATGATGGCAATGATCGAGGCTGGCAGTTTGAATGTACATGTTGCTGGTGAGTTCCCCCTTTCTGATGGAGCAAAGGCACATCAACAGATCGAATCAGGCCACACGCGAGGGAAACTGATTTTGACAATGGATCGCTCATAATACATCTCGGCGGTGAATACTTTTACCGTCTTAAATTTCAATAAGTAACAAGACAATCAAGAATAAGTTATTTCAATGCTAGAGTTATTTAATGGCGAGTCAGCCTTATGGGTACTTTTTACGACAGGTTTTTTAAGTGCGACGTTATTGCCTGGCGGATCAGAAGCGAACTTAATTGCCACGATCAAACTGGGTGATAATGCGATTTGGCTGGTAGTTGCTGTTGCAACAATAGGTAACACCTTGGGAGGTATGACTAACTATTGGTTAGGAAGACTGCTCCCTGATAAAACTTCTAACGAAAAACATGGTCATAAAGCATTACAATGGCTAAAAAAATACGGTTATTGGTCGTTGCTGTTTAGTTGGTTACCTGTGATTGGTGACCCTCTCTGTCTTGCGGCGGGCTGGTTACGAATGCGACATTGGCTGAGCTTTTTCATTATCATGATAGGCAAGGCTGTTCGTTACATCGTACTTGCGATGATCGTTCAAGGTTTATTATAAGGAAGGCTTTTAGTGCAAAAGTGGATTCTGGGGATTACGTTGATTTCTCTGGCTGGTTGTAGCCAATTTCAGAAACAGCAGGGCAACCAGCCCGAATTACCTGAAGGGGTAGCATTTGTTGAACAGGTGACGGCCGACCAGTCATCAACAACACCTGTTATTCCATACTCAAAATATACTTTATCAAATGGCTTAACCGTAGTCTTGCATGAGGATAACTCCGATCCATTAGTGCATGTTGATATGACCTACCATGTCGGATCTGCCCGTGAAGAACTTGGGAAATCAGGTTTTGCCCACTTCTTTGAACATATGATGTTTCAGGGCTCTGAGAATGTTGGTGATCAGGAGCATTTTCGCTTGATCACTGAAGCGGGCGGTACGCTAAACGGAACCACGAACCGTGATCGTACCAATTATTTTCAAACGGTCCCTGCGAACCAATTGGAAAAAATCTTGTGGTTAGAAGCGGATCGGATGGGCTTTTTGCTCGAAGCTGTTTCTCAGCGAAAGTTTGAGATCCAGCGCTCAACGGTGAAAAATGAACGTGCCCAGCGTTATGAAAACCGTCCTTACGGATTAGTGTATGAGCGTATGGGTGAAGCGTTATATCCACGTACACACCCATATTCTTGGCAAACTATCGGCTACATAGAAGATCTTGATCGAGTAGATGTTAATGATCTTAAAGCTTTTTTCCTTCGTTGGTATGGCCCAAACAACGCCACATTAACCATTGGTGGTGATCTTGATGTTGAACAAACACTGGAGTGGGTCAATAAGTACTACGGTTCGATTCCACGAGGCCCTGAGGTTGAAAAGCCTGCAAAGATGCCTGTCACTTTAGAGCAGGATCTGTACTTAACACTAGAAGATAAAATTCAACAACCAATGCTGTTAATGGCATGGCCTACATCGTATAACGGAGCTGAAGATGAAGCGTCGCTTGATATGCTCGCGCGAGTCATTGGTGGCGGAAAAAATAGTCTGATGTATCAGAACTTGGTAAAAACCGGTGATGTTGTTGATGCTGGTGCATTCCATGATTGTGCCGAGTTAGCCTGTACTATGTATGTTTATGCGATTGGTCAGAGCGGTGATGAAGGCAATTTAAAAACACTGCGCAAACAAGTTACCGATATCATGGATGGACTTGAACAGCGTGGCGTGAATACAAACGAGCTTAATGAATTAAAGGGAATGGTTGAAGCGAACGCTATCTTTGGTTTGCAGAGTGTGAGTGGAAAAGTCTCGCAGTTAGCAGCCTATGAGACATTCTTTAATGATCCAAGCTACCTACGTACTGAATTGAGTAACCTCCGGACGGTGACGACGGCAAGTATGGAGCAAGTGTATATGGATTACCTTAATGGTAACCCAAGCGTCACACTAAGCGTTGTTCCGAAAGGTAAAACGGAGATCGAAGCGGCTAAGCCAAACTTTACACCCGCACCACGTATCATTCCTGAATTTACCAAAGTGACTGAAGCGGATTTGAATAAGCAGATGCGCGTAACAAAAGATGACTTTGATCGTTCCGTAATGCCGCAACCTTCATCTCCTGTTGAAGCGGTTATCCCGGAATTGTATGAGTTTGAGTTAGCCAACGGTATTAAAGTGCTTGGTACTGAATACCAAGAAACCCCTACCGTTGAATTACAAATGGTATTACCTGCAGGGCGCCGCTTCGAGCCAGAAAATAAAACGGGTCTGGCCAAGTTAACCGCCAGCATGATGGCTGAAGCAACACAAAAATCGACGGTGGAAGAATTGTCTTCGCGCTTAGATATGCTAGGCAGTACAGTCAATTTCAGTGCGGGTTTATATAGTACTGTGGTGTCGGTAACTACGCTTGAGAAAAACTTGCAAGAAACGCTCACTATTTTGGAAGAGCGATTATTATCTCCGGCTTTTGCTCAGGCTGATTTTGATCGCGTTAAGCAGCAAGCCTTAGAAGGCATCGTGTATGAACATCAGCGTCCAGCATGGCTGGCAGGGCAAGCAACACGCGAAGTCTTATTTGGAGGGACAAACTTCAGTTTACCTCCTGAAGGAACAAAAGCCTCGATTGAAGCGATCACGCTTGCTGATGTGAAAGCGTTCTACCAACGTTACTACACACCGAACGGTGCCGATATTGTGGTTGTTGGTGATATTACAGCTGCAGAGTTGAAATCGAACCTAAGCTTTCTTGCTAATTGGGAAGGGATGCCAAAACCGACATACATAACGCCGGAATTACCATCATTGGACGGGCAAACTGTATGGTTGGTAGATAAACCAGGTGCACCTCAAACCGTGGTTCGTCTAGCGCGACAAGGCCTACCTTATGATGCAACAGGCGAGTTATTCGAAACGCAGCTAGCAAACTTTAATTTGGCGGGTAACTTTAATAGCCGTATTAATCTCAACCTACGAGAAGATAAAGGCTACACCTATGGTGCC
Organism: Photobacterium minamisatsumaniensis; assembly: GCF_050336695.1. Classification (NCBI taxonomy): domain Bacteria; kingdom Pseudomonadati; phylum Pseudomonadota; class Gammaproteobacteria; order Vibrionales; family Vibrionaceae; genus Photobacterium; species Photobacterium minamisatsumaniensis. Next base: position 8,130 of record NZ_JAKJSI010000061.1, read on the forward strand.
GGCGGTTATCAAAGCGGTGGTAAAGAGGTTGGCTTATCGGTGTATTACGCTCAGGTTCGTGCCGATGCGACATTGGCCTCAGTCCAAGAGTTTCTTGCTGAGTTAGAGAAAATGTCTAGCCAAGGGGTGAGTGATGAAGAGTTGGCGTTTATGCGTTTGGCCGTTGGCCAGAAAGATGCGTTGAATTATGAAACGCCAAGTAAAAAGGCTCAGTTGCTTGGGCAAATCCTCACTTATTCGTTACCTGTCAACTTCATTGATACGCGTAATGAAATGGTAGCCTCTATCAGTAAAGAGCGTATTAATGCATTAGCGGCAAAATGGTTTAACCCAAATGATTATCAAATCATAGTTGTGGGTGATGCCAAGACGCTTGAACCACAATTAAAGACATTAGGGCAGCCCGTTAAGTTGCTTGAACCGCAAATGTAAATAACCATCAATAATGCCGACAGCCAGTGCTGTCGGCTTTTATTTACTTGGATTAAACAGTAGTTTGATTGTTTCTATATCGTAAAAGTGTTTCGATATAATAATCGTGGTAATCGTTAAAAATAATGATTACTCTACCTCACTTAGTTGTTAATGATTGAGAATTATCGTAATGGACTTTTCACAAAGGTTGCAGCAAGTCGCTGCGAATTCTGACGCACTTACCCAGATTGGCCGTGGCCTTGAGCGTGAAGCACTGCGAATTACCCCGCAGGGAGGGTTGTCTGCTAAATCTCATCCTGCTGATTTAGGCTCTGCGCTTACCAATAAATGGGTGACAACTGACTTTGCTGAGTCATTGCTAGAGTTCATTACCCCTGTGTCTCAAAATGTTGACCATTTATTGGGCCAACTTGGAGATATCCATCAATTTACTTACTCGACTTTAGGACAGGAAAACCTGTGGCCGATGTCGATGCCTTGTTTTGTGGGTAATCAAAATGATATCCACCTAGCGCAATACGGTGAGTCTAATTCCGGTAAAATGAAAACGTTATACCGTGAAGGTTTGAAACACCGTTACGGCAGTGTTATGCAGATCATTTCTGGGGTGCATTTTAACTTTTCATTTCCTGAGGCATTTTGGGAGCAGCTATTTGGTGAGCAAGAAACTGAAGCTCGTCAAAACTCAATCTCTGATGCCTATTTTGGCCTGATCCGTAACTATTACCGTTTTGGTTGGTTGATCCCTTATTTGTTTGGGGCATCACCAGCACTGTGTGGATCGTTCCTGAATAAAAGCTCATCGTCGATGAACTTTGAGAAGGTTGGTGCTGGTACCTATTACTTACCCAATGCCACGGCATTGCGATTGAGTGATTTGGGTTATACCAATAATGAGCAAAGTTCGTTAAAAATTGGCTTCAATAGCTTGGATCAATATCTCGATGGGTTGAAAAGTGCGATTCGTACACCATCAACGGAGTTTGCTAAAATCGGCGTGAAAGTTGATGGTGAATACCGCCAATTGAATGCCAACGTTTTACAAATTGAGAATGAACTTTATGCTCCTATTCGCCCTAAACGCGTGGCGAATAATGGTGAGAAACCATCAGAAGCCCTTTCTCGAGCTGGGGTTGAGTACATTGAAGTTCGCTCATTGGATGTGAATCCGTTTAGCCCTGTTGGTATTACGGCTGATCAGGTCCGTTTTCTTGATTTATTCCTAACTTGGGCCGTGCTGTCACCGTCGGATATGATGGATGATGCCGAGCTTGAGTGTTGGAGAGATAACTGGAACCGTGTTGTTATCGATGGACGTAATCCTGAGTTAGAGCTGAAAATTGGCTGCAATGGTGAACGTTTAACCGTTAAACAATGGGGTACGCGTGTCTTTGCTGAGTTGGCACAAGTTGCAGAGGCGATGGACATTGCTGCGGGTAATACAGAGTACCAGCAAACACTTGAACGTTTGCAAGCTTGGGTTGAAGACCCATCTCTCACGTTGTCTGCGCAATTACTTGAGCAAATTAAAGCACATGATGGCATTGGTGGTGTGGGTTTATCATTGGCTCAGGCTCACAGTAACGAGCTTAATGCGCGTGATTACCAGTTTTATAATCAGCAGATGATGGAAGAAGAGGCTGAAGCCTCGGTTGAGAAGCAGCAACAAATTGAGCTGGCTGATAGCCAATCATTTGATGTGTTTCTTGATGACTATTTTGCCGACTTAAAATAGATAACTCGGTAGATCAAATATAAAAAAAGGGCAGCGTACTAGCTGCCCGACAATACATTTAATTTCGCAGGGATGACGACTGAAAGTATCAGTCAGTCACCTATTTGACCGTAGGGATAGCATAAGGTTCCATGGTAGTTTTCAAGAAGCCGCAATATTTCCGCCTTGTTTTGATTTTTCTCTCTGCCTTACTTCTTGTTGGTTGTGCTTCACCGCCGCCTAAAAACCAATCCAACGTGTGCGATATCTTCCGTGAATATCCCAAATGGTATGAATCCGCGTTAGATATGCAGGAAGAGTGGGGCACACCTATTCAAGTTGCCATGGCGTTTATCAAACAAGAAAGTAGCTTTCGTCATGATGCTCGTCCCCCTAAGAAGTACGTCCTTGGCTTTATTCCATGGGGGCGCATGAGTAGTGCGTACGGGTACGCACAAGCACAAGATCCTGCATGGAGTGATTACCAAAAAGCAACGCGTAATGGCGGCTCTCGAACCAATTTTGGTGATGCCCTAATGTTTGTGGGTTGGTATACCCATGAAACCCAGCGTCAGTTGGGGATCTCGAAATGGGATAGCTATAATCAGTACTTGGCTTACCATGAAGGTCGGGGCGGCTACAAGCGTGGCAGCTATAACGCTAAGCCGAACCTGATAAAAGTATCCCGACGGGTTGAACAGCAGGCTAAGGACTATGGCTGGCAACTAAGTCAGTGCCGTAAAGAGCTAGAAGATAACCGCAGCTGGTGGCCATTTTAACCTTCATGTTCATGTATTGGTTGGCAAGAAGGTAACCGGTTTTCGTAAACAGTGAATAAATTCTCTAACGAAGCGATTAGGTTTCGTCTGGGAGTCTCAGGCAAAGGAGCTAGGAAGTAATGCCATTATTAGATAGTTTTACCGTAGACCACACTCGCATGCATGCCCCTGCGGTACGCGTCGCGAAAACCATGCAAACCCCAAAGGGTGATACGATCACTGTTTTTGATTTGCGCTTTTGTCGCCCAAATGCTGAGATCCTTAGCGAGCGCGGTATTCATACCCTTGAACACCTTTACGCAGGCTTTATGCGTAATCACCTTAATTCCGATAGCGTTGAAATTATCGATATCTCACCAATGGGGTGTCGCACTGGTTTCTACATGAGCTTGATTGGTACACCAAGTGAGCAGCTGGTCGCCGAAAGCTGGACGGCTGCAATGGAAGATGTGCTGAAGGTTGAGTCACAAGATAAAATCCCAGAATTGAACGAGTACCAGTGCGGTACTTTTAGCATGCACTCTTTAGAAGAGGCACAAGCGATTGCACGGAATATCCTTGATCATGGTATTAACGTGAACAAGAATGATGAGTTAGCATTGCCAGATGCGATGTTACAAGATCTAAAGGTAAAGTAATCGTGTTACCTTTTGTTGCTAAATGCAGCGAAAAAGAAAGCCGACATTAATAATGTCGGCTTTTTTATAGCACTTATCTTATAGATATGATTAGCGTTAACCTGTTTCTTGCAACTGGTTTGGTAAAACCTTTACCTGCTTAATCATATTCTCAGACACTTCAATGATTTCCATGTGGTAGCCGGAGAGTTCAATGCTGATCTGACTATCAGGAATATCTTCCAGATGCTCTAGGATCAATCCATTAAGCGTACGAGGCCCATCCGTCGGTAGCACCCAGTTTAGGCTTTTGTTCAAATCACGAATATTCGCACTGCCTTCAATCACCAAACTACCATCTGGCAGTGGTGTGATTTCTTCAGCCAATGTGGGACTAATCGAAGTGGTGAATTCACCAACAATTTCTTCAAGAATATCTTCAAGAGTGATTAACCCTTGAATATCACCATATTCATCAACAATTAAGCCAATGCGTTCTTTATTACGTTGGAATTTGAGCAGCTGGATATTCAATGGCGTGCCTTCCGGAATGAAGTAGACTTCATCAGCAGCTCGCAGCAGGTTCTTTTTACTGAAATCGTTCTTATCCATCATCAAGCGGTAGGCTTCACGAACGCGGAGCATGCCAACCACTTCATCAATGCTGTCACGATACAATACAATTCGGCCGTGAGCAGAGTGGCTCAGCTGTCGAACGATGGATTTCCAATCATCGTTAATATTAATCGCGGCAATTTCACTGCGAGGTACCATGAGATCCTCAACCGTGACATTTTCTAAATCCAAAATCGACAGCAGCATGTCTTGGTGCCGACGTGGAATTAGCCCTCCCGCTTCGTTTACCACGGTGCGTAGTTCATCTGAACTCAACTTGGCATCATTCATGTTGCTGACTTTTAGGCCAAGCAAACGTAAAAAACCATTAGTGATGCCATTGATAACCCACACCAACGGGTAGAGTACTTTCATCAATATACGCAGAACAATACTGCTGGCATAAGACACCCGCTCAGGGTAAAGCGCGGCAAGGGTTTTGGGCGTAACTTCGGCAAAAACCAATACGACCAAGGTGAGTGCCCCTGTTGCGATTGCGACACCCATATCACCATATAGGCGCATGCCTATAATGGTAGCGATAGCGGAAGCGAGGATATTGACTAAGTTATTTCCGATCAAGATCAAGCCGATCAAGCGATCTGGCCGAGACAGCAGCTTCTCAACCCGTTTAGCGCCACGGTGACCTTGGTTGGCGAGATGCCTCAATTTATAGCGATTGAGTGCCATCATGCCAGTTTCAGAACCAGAGAAGTATCCGGAAATGACGAGAAGTAATATCAGAAGAGAAAATAAAATGCTCGTAGATATGTCGTCCAAAAAGCGATGTCCTTAACGTTTCTGTTACAAGTACTTTGTACCTAGAGCAACGGGGTGTCAATAAATGGAGCGTCTAAATTATGCGCCAATGATAATTTCTTTAACGAAGCGGCTGCCGAAATAGGCCAGTGTCAGTAAAAAAGCACCTATCATACTAAACCATACAACCCGACGCCCACGCCAGCCCTGCTGGTAGTGTCCCCACAGTAATACACTGTAAACTCCCCAAGCAAGCAGGGATAGGATGGCTTTATGCAGCTTACCTTGCGCAAACATATCTTGGATAAAGATGAAGCCAGTGAGCAGTGTCACAGTCAATAAACCATTTCCGACCAGAATGATCTTGAAAAGCTGACGTTCAACCATCATTAATGGAGGTATGTTCGGGTTGATCATTAAGCTCTTCTTATTCTTTAACTTGTGATCGAGCCAAGCCAATTGAATGGCGTACAATGTGGCAATCATCAAGGTAGAGTAAGAAAATAACGCTAAAGATATGTGTAGCAGTACCTGAGGGTGGGTTTCTAAATGGGTAATAAAAGCACTTGGGAGCAAGGTTGCGGCTGATAAATTAATCGCGGCAAAACTATAGACGATAGGCAATAAAAACCACACTCGCATACGAAGCATGGCGCCAGAGGTGATTATTGCTATTAATAAGCTGATCAGCGAAGCGACGTTCAGCATACTGAGGTTTTGCCCTGAACCACCGAGAATCAAATCTTTAAGCAGTAGGGTATGCAAGGCAATAGCCGCTAGCGCCAGGAAAAAGACTGGCTTGGTTTTGATGCCATTGCTATTGGTCAATCCAGGAACAACAAGCCCTAGAGCTAGAAAGTATAGGCAAGCAGCCAATAAGGCAATTAACATATCCATAGTAAACTTAACTATTTAAGATGGTAGGAGTTCGCAATTATACCCTGCTAGCAGGCTGTCTGCTACGGCAAAGCCAATATGAATCGGTTAGCACGAGCGATTTGTTTACCTTTGTCACAGTGAAAGTGGCGTGAAGGCATGAAAGCAGGGCACAGATTGCGTTATACTAGCCAGATCTTACAGATTTAGTTGCGTAACGAGCGAGTAGCACATGTTCGAAAATTTAACGGAGCGTTTATCGCGAACGCTTAAGACTGTCAGCGGCCGAGGTCGACTGACTGATGACAACATTAAAGATACGTTACGTGAAGTACGTATGGCGTTACTCGAAGCTGATGTTGCGCTTCCTGTTGTCCGTGATTTTGTTAAGCGTGTAAAAGAGCGCGCGGTCGGTACTGAAGTATCGAAAAGCCTGACACCAGGCCAAGAGTTCATCAAGATTGTTCAGGCAGAGCTTGAAAGTTTGATGGGCGACTCGAATGAAGATTTGAACCTCGCAAGCCAACCGCCAGCGGTTATCTTGATGGCAGGTCTTCAGGGTGCAGGTAAAACAACCAGTGTTGGTAAACTGGGTAAACTTCTTAAAGAGCGCCAGAAGAAAAAAGTACTGGTTGTTTCTGCCGATGTATACCGCCCGGCTGCGATCAAACAGCTAGAAACATTGGCTGAAGATATTGGTATCGATTTCTTCCCGTCAACGGCCGATCAGAAGCCAATTGACATTGTTAATGCCGCACTCGCGCACAGTAAGCTTAAGTTTTACGATGTGCTGATTGTCGATACTGCAGGTCGCCTGCATGTCGATGGCGAGATGATGGATGAAATCAAAGATGTTCATCAGGCCATTAACCCAGTAGAGACGCTGTTCGTGGTTGATGCCATGACCGGTCAAGATGCGGCTAATACAGCAAAAGCCTTCGACGAGGCGCTGCCACTTACGGGTGTGATCCTAACCAAAGTCGACGGTGATGCTCGTGGTGGTGCAGCACTGTCTGTTCGCCATATTACAGGGAAGCCAATCAAGTTCTTGGGTGTGGGTGAAAAGACCGATGCACTTGAACCGTTTTTCCCTGATCGCGTTGCTTCTCGTATCTTAGGTATGGGTGACGTAATGTCACTGATCGAAGATCTAGAGCGTAATGTCGACAAAGATAAAGCTGAGCAATTAGCCAAGAAGTTTAAAGAGAAGAAAGGTTTTGACCTTGAAGACTTCCTCGGCCAGTTACAGCAAATGAAAAACATGGGCGGCATGATGGGTATGATGGATAAATTACCTGGCATGTCACAGTTACCGGGTAATGTGAAAGATCAGGTTGATGATAAAATGTTCAACCAGATGGAAGCCATCATTAACTCCATGACCCCAGGTGAGCGAACTCGCCCTGAAATCATCAAAGGGTCGCGTAAAAAGCGTATTGCAATGGGTTCTGGTACACAGGTACAAGACGTAAACCGCTTACTTAAGCAGTTCACCCAAATGCAGAAGATGATGAAAAAGATGCAGAAAGGCGGCATGAAGAACATGATGCGCAACATGAAAGGCATGATGCCTGGTGGTGGCGGCGGTATGTTCGGTCGATAATCAGTATAACCCTAGGTAAAACAAGGCTTGGTCGGTTGGAATTTCTTTTAACTGGTGAAAAAGTAGCTAAAGCGGTTGCATTCGTCAGTTTAAAGAGTAAAATTCCCGAGCTTAATTTGGCACGGGCCTCGTCGTTATGTCGAGGTCGATTTTATTTACGTACTGTAAAGAGGACGATATGGTAACCATTCGTTTGGCACGTCACGGCGCTAAGAAGCGTCCATTCTATCACATCGTTGTTGCTGACTCTCGTTGCGCACGCGACGGTCGTAACATCGAAAAAATTGGCTTCTTCAACCCGCTAGCTAAGGGTCAGGAAGAGCGTCTACGTCTAGATCTTGACCGTGTTAATCACTGGGTTGGTCTTGGCGCAACTGTGTCTGACCGCACAGCTAAGCTAATCAAAGACGCGGCTAAAGCGGCTTAATTAGTATGACAGGTAGCAGAGAAACGATGAGTACACAAGACCGCATAGTTGTCGGGAAACTAGGTGCCTCATACGGTATCAAGGGCTGGCTCAAAGTTTTTTCTTACACCGAAGATGCCGAAAGCATTTTTTCGTACCAGCCTTGGTTTGTAAAAGTTAAGGGTGAGTTGAAAGAACTGAAGGTTGAGTCGTGGAAACGACACGGCCAGGGGTTAGTGGCTAAGCTAGAAGGCTTGGACATCCGTGAGGATGCACAAGTATTCACCAATGCTGAAGTCTACGTCCCGGCTGAGCAACTACCAGCACTGTCAGGAGATGAATTCTACTGGCGTGAATTGTTTGGTATGTCAGTTGTTACTACCGAAGGTTACGACCTAGGTAAAGTGACTGATATCCTGGAAACAGGTTCAAACGATGTACTGGTAGTAAAAGCTAACCTGAAAGACGCTTTTGGGCAGAAGGAACGTTTAGTACCGTTCCTCGATGAGCAGGTCATCAAGTCGATTGATCGCACTGCTCAGCGGATCGAAGTTGACTGGGATCCTGGATTTTAACCCCGGTAATTAGGTGAAAAAATGAAGGTAGGCATAATCAGCCTGTTTCCTGACATGTTTAACGCCATTACCAATTTTGGGGTGACAGGCCAGGCGGTTAAAAAAGGCCTTTTGTCGGTAGAAACGTGGAATCCACGTGACTTTACTCACGACAAACACCGTACGGTTGATGATCGACCTTATGGTGGCGGACCCGGTATGTTAATGATGGTGCAGCCTTTGCGCGACGCTATTCACACTGCCAAACAGTCTGTAAAAGGTCCGACTAAAGTTATCTATCTTTCGCCTCAAGGCCGTAAGCTTGATCAAGCTGGTGTTGAAGAGCTAGCACAGAATGAGAATCTAATTCTTATCTGTGGGCGCTATGAAGGGGTAGATGAGCGCATTATCCAACAAGAGGTAGACGAAGAGTGGTCTATCGGTGATTTTGTGCTGACGGGTGGTGAACTACCCGCCATGACGTTGGTTGACGCAGTCGTCCGGTTTGTTCCGGGTGTATTGGGTGACTTTGCGTCGGCAGAAGAAGACTCTTTTGCAAATGGCTTGTTAGATTGCCCTCACTATACGCGTCCTGACGTGTTGGACGGACAAGAAGCCCCTAAGGTCTTGTTGTCTGGCAACCACAAGGACATTAGTCGCTGGCGATTAAAACAATCGTTGGGCCGAACTTGGCTAAGAAGACCAGAGCTCCTGGAAAACCTAGCTCTGACTGACGATCAGGAATTCTTGCTTGCGGAATTTATTCGCGAAAATAAAGCAAGTAATCAATTAATTTAGTATCAGTTTATTCTAGGGTATTTACCAATGAGTAACATCATTAAGCAGCTCGAAGACGAGCAACTAAAACAAGACCTACCAACTTTCGCACCAGGTGACACTGTTGTTGTACAAGTTAAGGTAAAAGAAGGTGCACGTGAGCGTCTACAGGCTTTCGAAGGCGTTGTAATCGCAATCCGTAACCGTGGTCTACATTCTGCGTTCACTGTTCGTAAAATCTCGAACGGTGAAGGCGTTGAGCGTGCGTTCCAAACTCACTCTCCAATCGTTGACAGCATTACTGTTAAGCGTCGTGGTGCAGTACGTCGTGCCAAGTTGTACTACCTACGTGAGCGTTCAGGTAAATCGGCTCGTATTAAAGAGAAGCTTACTTCTAAGTAATACGCGTAACGTAAGACGTTTAATGAAAAAGCCCACCGAAAGGTGGGCTTTTTTTATGCGTTTTTTTTGAATATCAATTATATATTTAATTCAGATTAGTGGTAAAAAATTGCCGCTAACAATGTTYTTATACTTTTGTTTTTAAAGCATTATTTTGTTATTTGTCAGAGCGGCGTCAGCTAAAAGTAAAAAAATTATAACTTTTGGTTATATAACATTCGATTCTTACAATATGAAACGGTTGCTTAATTGTAATTACTTATATGAAAAGCATTATAAGTGGCTCTATTTGCATAAGAGTTAATAATAATGAATAAATTTACAATTGTATCTGCTGCAGTGGCGACAGCATTACTTGCGGGTTGTGGCGGCTCTTCAAGTTCTAGTGATGATAAGGATCTAGATATTCCAACTGGTGGTGAAGCTGAAGTGTGTTTTAATCCAACTCTTTGGCAAGATGGAAACCACGAAGCGACATGGCAGACAAGATGGAGTGAGGAATCTAACTTCTATCCGCAGACAGAGCGTACCCAAGTTACTAATGATGTTGACTTCGAAGAACATAAGTTTATTACTCAGGTAGAATATCTTTCTAACCACTCTGAAGCCCCACTAGATATGAAGGGTAAGCCTCAGCCGCGTCTACAGTCAAAATCCCGTAATAGTTCTTGGCAGAATTTTGAATATTATGTGATTGATGAGCAATCAGCCTCGGTTTCTTACGCTGGTGATTACTATGTAAATGATTTTGATGGGAGCGTTGAGGAAGATATTGATGTCAATTCTCCTGCCGCACCACAATGGTTGTTCGGCTCAGATAAAGGCCAAACAACAACGGCGAACTATACATCTGAATTCTCTTTCTTGATTGACGGTGAGCTGGAAGAGCGTTTAGTCTACGGCCAAAATGAACGTAAAGTGACTTTCAATGGTTTTGATACTATTAAGGTAAACGGTAAGTCTGTTGAAGCATGTTCGTTCACTATCAATTCAACACTTGAAGGTAATGCTGACGGTGATGTTTGGACTGAAATTGAAAAGTTAGAGCAGTGGATTGATAAAGAGACTGGCCTGATGGTTAAATCAATTCGCCACTTCCTGGACATTGAAGATGGTGTTGTAGACGAAGACTATGAAGAAAAAATTCTCGAAGAATATTCGATTGATGGTGAAGTGATTTTCTCGGCAGAGGAATTACCGGAAGATGATCTTGAAATCGTTCATCCAATTGCTTAATTGTTGATACGATAAAAAAACCAGCCTTGCGGCTGGTTTTTGTGTTTTAGGGGGAAACTAAACCTTAGGCGTTTTCAGTCGCGGCTTTGCCGTCTTCTTCGTTAGCAAAGTCAGTGTCACCTTTGCCCTTCGAGATTTTAATCACGTAGCCTGTAATACCTAGTGCACCAACAATACCGACGATAGTCGATACCATCATTGGTAGGCCAAAGCCTAGCTGGCTGTTGTTCAAAATGAAGGTAATACATACCGTGGTCATGAAGATAGCCGGTACAGTGGTTACCCAGTGCAGCTTGTTGTGGCGTAGTAGGTAAGCCGAGGCTGTCCACAACATCATTACAGCAGTTGTTTGGTTAGCAAAACCGAAGTAGCGCCAGATGATACCGAAGTCTACTTGAGTAAGGATGCCACCAAGAACGAACAGTGGTAGAGCCATTAGAAGGCGATTGCGTAGTGTCTTCTGTTCCATGTTGAAGTATTCAGCAAGGATAAGACGACTTGAACGGAATGCAGTATCACCAGATGTAATCGGTAGGATAACCACACCAAGGAAAGCAACAATGCCACCGAACATGCCTAGTAGGCCGATAGATGAACTGTATACCACGTTGCCTGGACCACCGTTAGCAACAGCTTCTTGTAGTGACTCTACTGAGCCGAAGAATGATAGTGCTAGTGCACACCAGATAAGGGCGATAACACCTTCACCAATCATTGCACCGTAGAATACGAAGCGGCCGTTTTTCTCGTTTTCCATACAGCGTGCCATTAGAGGTGACTGTGTTGCGTGGAAACCAGAGATAGCACCACAAGCGATGGTGATAAACAGTGCTGGCCATAATGGCAGGTCATTCGGGTTCATGTTGGTGAACATCTGGCTCATCTCATAATCGCCAAGCAGGGTGTGCTCGCTCGAGAAAGCAATCGCAGTGATCAGGCCAACAGACATGAAGATAAGTAGTGCGCCGAACAATGGGTAGAAGCGACCAATGATTTTATCAACAGGAACAATCGTTGCGATGATGTAGTAAGCAAAGATGATAACAACCATGGTTGTCATCGACATACCAATGTTGGTTTGTTCGTTTACAAGGTTAGTGATCATGCCCGCAGGTGCAGAAACGAAAACCACGCCAACCAGTAGCAACAGTACGATAGCAAAAATGTTCATAAAGTGTTTTGCACCGTTGCCCAAGTAGCGGCCCGTAATGGTTGGTACAGAAGCACCGCCGTTACGAACAGAAAGCATACCCGAGAAATAGTCGTGGACGGCACCTGCGAAGATACAACCCAGAACAATCCATAACATGGCTGCTGGGCCATATAGCGCACCCATGATTGGGCCGAAGATTGGACCAACACCAGCAATATTAAGCAGCTGAACTAAGTACACACGCTTGTTCGACATCGGAACGAAGTCAACACCATCTTGCTTAGTAAAAGCAGGGGTTTTACGATTTTCATTAATACCGAAGATTTTCTCGATAAATGCACCGTAGATGAAGTATCCACCGACTAGTGCTGCAACACACATCAAAAACCAGGCCATAAACTATCTCTCTATTCCTATTGGAGTTGGTTGGGTCGGTTTTGCGTTGTTGCCTGAACACCCTCGGCAATATGCGCAAAACAAATTTTTATGACGCCATAATAAAGAACTGAAGGAAAGATGCATCGGGTTAAGGGGTGAGTGGTTATATGGCAGGGTGAGTGGTCGATAACCACTTTTAGCGGTTTTAACGAATGGGTTGAGTGGTTTTTCCGAAGGGTTTAGTGGTTAGATGAAAAAATGATGTTGTGATCTAGGTAGAATTTAAGGAAGGAAACGAGGGGAATGAAATGTGTGGTGTGGTGATAAGCAATCAGGTTCGATGATCTATAACCTAGCCTGATTACCTACCGTTAGACGATTAACACAAGCCAAACCGGTCTTTGAGTTCTTTTAAATAGCGTCGACTAACGGGGACTTGATAGTTATGAACCGTGGTAATTTCCGCTAACCCGTTCTCTAATAACCTAATTTCTCTGATGGCTTGCGGATGAATAAGGTACTGGCGGTGACAACGGATCAGCGGGGTTTTTTCTTCTAAAATTTTGAGCGTTAGTTGCGTGGTTGCATTGGTATTCTTACCCACCACATGTACACCCGATAGATCGGAGTAGGCAGTCTCAATTTCTGCGGGGCTCAGCAACAAAATTCGGTTGTGGCCAGTACAGGGAATAAGCTCAAGCATGTCAGATACGATCGGTGAAAAGTCAGTGGGTTGGAACTCTTTACGCAGTCGCTTGATGGTTTTATTTAAACGACATGGCTCAACCGGTTTTAGCAGATAGTCGAAGGCATTATCTTCAAAAGCTTTTAAGGCATATTCATCATAAGCGGTGACAAAAACGACTTTTGGCATAGTTTCTGGATCAAGCATGCTTAGCATCTCGATGCCGGTGATCTGCGGCATTTGAATATCTAAAAAGATGGCATCGGGTTTGAGCTGGTTGATTTTTTTTAATGCTTCTATGGCATTACTACATTCGCCAATAACTTCAACATCACCCGTTTCATGGAGAAGATCAACTAACTCCTCACGAGCATAGCGCTCATCATCAATCACCAGTGCCTTAATCATGGTGCCTTTTCTCCAGTTACTTCATTGTGTTGTAGTGCATTCATCGGAATTGTAATAGTGGCTCGGGTCCACTGTTCTGACTGGCATGACATTGCGAGCCCATACTGTTGCCCAAACATGTTTTTCAACCGCTTATCGACAATTTTCATGCCTAGCCCCCCCCCTTCACCGACGGGGGCATAATTACCGGCATTATCTTCGACTTCAAGGATCGCATGGTCATTATCCACATAGCCATTGAGGGTGATTTTACCATTTTCAAGCAATGTTGATACGCCATGCTTAATGGCATTTTCGACTAACGGCTGCACAGTGAATGTTGGTAACCGCATTGCCATGATCTCAGGGCTGACATTGACCTCAACATGTAAGCGGTCGGAAAAGCGAGCCAATTCAATCTCGAGGTAGGAGTGAACGTGTTGTAGTTCTTCCTTTAGAGTTACAGTCTCGATATTTTGCTTTAAGTTACGGCGAAAGAATTGTGATAGGTGCTGGATCAGTTGTCGTGCTTTATCTGGGTCACGGCGTACCACAGCGTTAATGGTATTGAGGGCGTTAAACAAGAAGTGTGGGTTAACTTGCGCCTGCAATAACCTCAGTTCAGCTTGAGTCAGTAAATTCTGTTGTTGAATATAACGGCCAGTTAAAATTTGGTTGGAAAGCAGCTTTGCGATGCCCTCGCCAAGTGTCAGGTTAACGGTCGAGAACAGTTTTCGTTTCGGCTCATAAAGCTTGATGGTGCCTAACACTTCGTTATTCCCCCCAACTAATGGGATCACCAATGCCGAGCCGAGCTTACATTTTTTATGTAGCGAGCATTGGTAGGAAATATCATACCCGTCAGCGTAAACAAGCTCTCGGCCATCAATTGCACGGTGAGTGTATCCTGACGAGATAGGTGTCCCTGGTATGTGGTGATCATCGCCAATACCGATAAAGGCTAAGATTTTTTCTCTGTCAGTGATCGCAACAGCTCCAACCCCAGTTTCATCATAGACAATCTTGGCTATTTGTTTGGTGGTCTGTTCGTTAAAGCCTTGGCTTAGAATACCCACAGATCGCTGGGCGATTTTGAGTGCTCGGCTAGAAAAGGCGGCAGAATATTTTTCATAAATTGTTTTACGGTCTTGGATGATACTCATAAACAGTGCCGCGCCGATGGAGTTGGCGATGACCATTGGTAAAGCGATTGAGCTGACAAGGTTTAGGGCTTGATCGAATGGTTTTGCTACCATCAAAATAATGAGCATCTGAACAATTTCAGCGGCCAAGGTAATGATAAAGACAATCATCGGGCGAAATATTTGGTCTGCTTGGCCGCGGCGTACAAAGTAGCTGTGCATCAGCCCGCCAATAAGTCCTTCTGCGGTGGTTGATATTGCACAAGCTAGATCGGTGAACCCACCCAAGGTGTAGCGGTGAAGCCCACCGGTCAACCCAACAGCAAAGCCAACGACAGGGCCTCCGAGTAGTCCCCCCATCACGGCACCGATAGCGCGGGTATTAGCAATGGCATCTTCTATATCAAGTCCGAAGTAAGTGCCTAAAATACAGAAGAGGGAAAATAAAATATAGCAGGAGAAACGCTGTGAAAGCCGACCTGAAATAGAGGTAATTGGCATAAACAGCGGTGTTTTACTTAAAAGATAAGCTAATACTAAATAGACGCTGAGTTGCTGAAGAAGTGAAAAAATCAGTTCCATGACGCTTAATTTTGAAGTGGGGGACTGCAATTATGGTAACTGGCTTTTAGGGAGATAGCCAAAAAACGCATCGTGTAAACTTATATTTACGACTGGTGTTTTTTGTTTACAGGCTATTGCAATTAGGTCAAACCCCTTGTTATTGTATGCCTCGTGACAGGTAAAACCTGTTCTATCTTATTTTGTGTTGTTTAAAGTTTACAGGGAAGCCATCATGCAAAAAGACCAACTTAATAATGTTCATATCGAAAATGAGTCAGTACTCATTACGCCTCAAGAGCTAAAAGCGAAGCTACCAGTTAGCGAGGAAGCACTGTCTTTTGTTCGTGAGTCTCGTCAAATCATTGCTGATATTACCCATAAGCGTGATCACCGTTTGCTGGTGGTATGTGGTCCGTGTTCAATTCACGATATCGAAGCGGCAAAAGAATATGCGGTTAAGTTAAAACAACTCTCAGAAGCATTGAGTGACCAACTGTATATTGTTATGCGTGTGTACTTTGAGAAACCACGTACAACTGTGGGGTGGAAAGGACTGATTAATGACCCGCATCTTGATGGTTCATTTGAGGTGGAAGAAGGTCTTCATATT
The DNA here is from genome assembly GCF_050336695.1 of Photobacterium minamisatsumaniensis. Taxonomy (NCBI): domain Bacteria; kingdom Pseudomonadati; phylum Pseudomonadota; class Gammaproteobacteria; order Vibrionales; family Vibrionaceae; genus Photobacterium; species Photobacterium minamisatsumaniensis. Next base: position 23,822 of record NZ_JAKJSI010000061.1, read on the forward strand.
GGCCGTCAGCTATTAATTGATCTGGTTGAAATGGGGATCCCTTTGGCAACAGAAGCATTAGATCCAATTAGCCCACAGTACTTAGGCGATTTATTCAGTTGGGCAGCGATTGGTGCTCGAACAACAGAGTCACAAACCCACCGTGAAATGGCGAGCGGACTATCCATGCCAGTCGGCTTTAAAAACGGTACCGACGGTAGCTTAGGTACGGCAATTAATGCAATGCAAGCTGCCGCATCTGGGCACCGCTTCATGGGGATTAACCCTGATGGTCAAGTCGCGTTGTTAAATACTCAGGGCAACCCAGATGGCCATGTGATTTTACGTGGCGGTAAGCAGACTAACTATGATTCAGTATCAGTCACGGAATGTGAAAACGAGATGAACACAGCAGGTCTTTCTCCATCGCTAATGGTAGACTGTAGCCACGCTAACTCACGAAAAGATTACCGCCGTCAGCCTTTGGTTGCTGAAGATGTGATTCACCAAATTCGTGAAGGCAACAAGTCAATCATTGGCTTGATGCTGGAAAGCCATATTAATGAAGGAAGCCAAAGTTCGGATTTACCGCGAGATGAAATGGCTCACGGTGTCTCAATTACCGATGCTTGTATCAGCTGGGAAGCGACAGAAACATTATTGCGCCATACCCATCAAGAGCTGACCCCGTTCCTTCAACAGCGTAATGGTTAACGACTAACGTTTGCATAGATAGCAGAGAGCCCGGTAAATGGTTGCTGAATTAAGTAAATTACGAGATCAAATTGATGATGTCGACCAACAGATGGTTGAGCTGCTTGCTCGCCGTCTGGCGTTGGTTGAAGAAGTTGGGCATGTCAAAAGTCAGCATGGCCTACCTATTTACGCCCCTGATCGTGAAGCCGCGATGCTTGCTTCGCGTCGTCAGGAAGCTGAAAAAAAAGGTGTGCCGCCCGATCTTATTGAAGATATCTTGCGCCGTACCATGCGTGAATCTTACGCCAGTGAAAATGACTCAGGTTTCAAATGCTTGAAGCCTGAACTGCGACCGATTGTGGTGGTGGGAGGTCATGGTCAGCTAGGTGGTTTATTTTGCCGCTTATTTGAATTATCGGGCTACCAAGTTCGTAAGCTCGGCAGCCAAGATTGGGATCGCGCAGACGAATTGTTATCTGGTGCTGGCATGGTCGTGGTTTCAGTACCGATCAACCTCACAGAGAAAGTGATCGCTAAGCTTAATCGCTTGCCAGAAGATTGTATTTTAGCGGACTTAACGTCAGTGAAAAGTGGGCCATTACAGGCGATGCTTGAGGTACACAATGGTCCCGTGGTTGGTTTACATCCAATGTTTGGGCCAGATATCGCAAGCTTGGCTAAACAGGTTGTGGCTTATTGCGATGGCAGAAACCCAGAAAGTTATCAGTGGCTACTAGAGCAACTCCAAATTTGGGGTGCTTCACTAAATCGTATCAGTGCTATTGAGCATGATCAGGGTATGACGTTAATTCAAGCGCTACGTCACTTTACATCGTTTGTTTACGGTGTTCATTTGGCAGAAGAAGATCCAAAACTCGAACAACTATTATCACTAAGCTCGCCAATTTATCGATTGGAGCTAGCGATGGTTGGCCGATTGTTCGCACAAGATGCCCAGCTTTACGCTGATATTATTATGTCATCTCCGCAAAATATCGACATGATCAAGCGTTTCCACCAACGCTTTGGTGACGCCATTGAAATGCTTGATAACAAAGATAAAGGTGCTTTTAAGCAGGCATTTGGACAAGTTGAAGGCTGGTTCGGAGATTATGCCCAGCATTTTTTAATCGAGAGCCAGGGATTACTTAGACAGGCGAACGATTCTACTCATCGTGCATAATGCGTAAAATAGACACTAAAAAGCGAGAGTCATGGCTCTCGCTTTTTTTATCTTCTTATTAATAGCGCCTAGCCTTAATTGATTTCGACATCTGCTGGCTTAATATTCTCGCTAGGATAACAACCCAATACTTTGATAAAGCGGGTTAAGCGTGTCAGCTCTTCTAGGGCTTCCTGCATCACTTCAGATTTGAGATTAACCTCAACATCAACATAGAACATTTCTTCCCAAGGATTACCAATAACAGGGCGGGATTCAAGCTTAGACATATTAATATTAAGGTTACGCAGCACTAACAAGCACTCAACTAATGAACCTGCTTTTTGTGCCGTGGACATAATTAATGTCGTTTTAGCGGGGATCAGTGACGTTACTTCCACAGGCTTACGCGCAACAACAATGAAGCGGGTGAAGTTCTCTTGTTGGTTGGCGATATCACTTTTTATCGGGGTTAAGCCGTAGAGCTCACCGCTGGATGCATTGCCTATTGCAGCCACATTTGGCTGTTTCAACTCAGCGACGAGTTTCATCGCTTCTGCGGTGCTTGAGCAGTATTCTTGAGTGATATCTCCCATCGAATGTAAATACTCGCTGCATTGCTGATGAGGTTGCGGATGAGAATACAGAGTATCGATGTTCTCAGTATTGGTTTCAACGGCGGCCAGTAAACAGTGCTCGATAGGTTGGGTTATTTCACCAACGATTGATAAGCTTGTGTGCTGCAGTAAGTCATAGACTTCATTGATTGAGCCAGAGCTGGTGTTTTCGATAGGCAGTACACCATAATCGGCATTGCCCGTTTCAACTACCTGAAGTACATCGCGGAAGGTTGAGCAGCTCATTTCAACCAGCTTTGTTTGTTTTTTACTAAAGTAATTACGGCTGGCTAAATTCGAGTATGAGCCTTTTGCACCAAGGAAAGAAACCCTTGCAACAGGTTGAAGGCTATCAGGGTTGGTGAGCTTTTGCAGATAGGCTTGTTGGAACAAAACTGAATCTTCAATAATAGTATGGAAGATTTGAGTTACATACTGGGCATCAAGTTGTTGGTCTTTACCCGCATCAATCAGACGGAGTAACAACTCTTGCTCTCTTTGAAGGTCCCGAACAGGCTTAGCTGTTTGTATTTTACTTTTAGCGACTTCTAAGCTGACCTGACGGCGTTCAGCAAGTAGCTTAATTATCTCATTGTCGATACGGCTGACATTCTTTCTGATGTCGTCAAGTGAATACTTAGGCTCTGTCATTTTGATTCCCTGTCTGTCTGCAACTTACCTGATACAAAAAAGCCCCCTTGTAAAAGGAGGCTCTCTGTTCGTCTTTAGCTTATTTCTTGCGTAACGAAGAGCCCCCGATTAAGGTGACATAAAAAAGAAGCTAAAGAAAAACAGTCGAATAAATTGCATAAATAATTTTATAGTCGTTTTGTGTTAAGTCTGTCCCAACATTATTCAGCCAGAGATAGCTTGTCAAGCAGAAACTAATCAGCCCTGCAAGGGCAGGGCTGATTATTGAATTCCTCTGAAAGATTATGCTTCTGTTTCTTCTTCTGTTTCAGCTTCAACTTCTGGCTTATTACTGTGGCTGGCACGACGAGACGTTGGCTTGTGTGTCTGCTTATTAAGTTGACGCTCGAGTTTTTGATAGACTTCAGTAATTGCACCATACATATCGCTTTGCTCTGCTGAGGCGACTAATTGACCTCCTGGAATAGCAGCAGAAATTTCCACTTTGAATTGGCGATTTGGCTCTGTACTAATAACCGCATTTATGCCGATGAACGGTACTTGGTATTTTTCTAACTTCTTGAATTTAAACTCAAGGCGTTCACGGATAGCAGGGGTGATATCTAGGTTTTTACCGGTAATATTTATTGTCATAATTATCTTTCCTCGTTTGCTACCCTTCGTTGGGTTAACTTCAGATTACTAAAAACAGGAATGAGTAATGTGATCTACATCACATTTATTGTTATGGGATAATATCCAGAAATTTTCTGTGATCAGGCTTGGTTTGTTGCAAAATAATTTGAAGAAAACGCTTGTGGTCGATAAGAAAGTTGCGGCAGTATGGAGGGATACAGAACGCTGATGGCTGGTGCTATTCAGGGTACTTATACGATTTTAAACAGGGTGATGAGTAAAAAATAATCATAACAAAATGAATGTCTTTACCGTGCGATCACCTTGAGCAAAGCTAAATCACCTAAAGCAGATATAAAAAACAGCAGCCTATTGGCTGCTGTTTTTGTTTGTGCACTGTTGATTATTGCGGGTTAAGTGCAATCAACTTTCGGGTATTTTCGAGCGGGGTGGTTAAATTCAATTTTTCATAACCAACTTCCATATGCTCTAGTGACTTACGAGCAGCATGAGTATTTGGGTATTCACGCTGGATCAGTTGTGCGCGATTAACGGCTGCAACCCATGCTTCTCGGCGAATATAAAAATCGACAGCAGCTAGCTCATAGTCTGCAAGGCGGTTTTTCAAAAAGACCATACGTGCTTGGGCGTCAGCGGTGTATCGGCTATTAGGGTAACGCTCTAGCAGTCGCTTAAAGTCACGGAAGGCTTTACGTGCAGGCTCTGGATCACGGTCATGGCGATCTATACTAAAGAGATCATGCATGAAGCTGCGGTCTTGTGCCATGCTGGTAAGGCCACGCATATACAATACCCAGTCTGCTTTTTCATGAGCAGGGTTTAGTCGGGTAAATCGATCAATGGTCGCTTCACCAAGGGCGAGATCATCATTTTTGTAGTAAGCATAAATTAGATCGAGCTGAACTTGTTCGGAATAAGCCCCGAATGGATAACGAGAATCTAATGTTTCTAGGCGCTCAATAGCCGTGGTCCAACTGCCGCTTTGTAAAGCTTGCTGGGCTGTTGCATATAGCTCTGATGGTGGTACATCAGGCACAATTTCTTCAGTGCTTGAACAGCCTGAAAGAATGGCAACGGCAAGAAAAGTCGTGATTGTCAGGCGTTTCATTGTGGTGTCTATTTCCTTGATAAAAATTTTATTTCTGTTGATCCATTACGGTTAAGACCGTTAACAGATACAATGACACTATTATGTTATTTTACGCAGCGTTTGACGTTTAGTCCCACGCTTTTTGAAAAAGTTCGCTATGGCACAGCAAATAGAGTTAACAAATACAGTAAAAGATAGCCAATTAGGCCTACGTCTTGATCAGGTTATCGCTGAATTATTTCCAGATTACTCCCGCTCTCGGATAAAAGAGTGGATCCTTAATGGCATGGTATCAGTGAACGGGAACGTCACAACTAAGCCTCGAAGCAAAATGATGGGTGGTGAAGAACTGCTGATTAACGCTGAAATTGAAGATGAACAGCGTTGGGAAGCTCAAGATATTCCGCTTAATATTGTTTATGAAGATGAGGACATCCTCGTCATCAATAAACCGCGAGGTTTTGTTGTTCACCCAGGCGCCGGTACACCAGACGGCACCGTGTTGAATGCTTTGCTTCACCATTGTCCAGAGCTGGCTGAAGTGCCACGTGCTGGGATTGTGCATCGCCTGGATAAAGACACGACAGGTCTTATGGTAGTTGCGAAGACAATCCAATCACAAACTCGCTTGGTACGTGCGTTACAAAAACGCAAGATCACACGTGAGTATGAAGCCATTGCAATGGGTAAAATGACTGGCGGAGGCACCGTTGAAAAAGCAATTGGCCGCCATTCGACCAAGCGCATTTGCATGGCAGTCAGTGAAATGGGTAAGCCAGCAATTACGCATTACCGTGTTGCTGAGCGTTTCCGTGAGCATACGCGTCTTGTATTGCGTTTGGAAACGGGTCGTACTCACCAGATCCGCGTCCATATGTCGTACTTAAGCCACCCATTAATTGGGGATGTGATATACGGAGGTCGTCCGCGTCCACCACGCCATGCTTCTGATGAATTGATTCAAGCACTACGTGCATTTGATCGCCAGGCGCTTCATGCGCGTATGTTACGCCTTCAGCATCCGATGACGGGTGAGTTAATGGAATGGCGTGCACCGTTGCCGGTTGATATGGTCGCGATGATCAATATTCTACGTAACGATAAAGAAGCACACGAAGACGACGAGTACTAAAATGTTGATTCTCCCTGACTGGCCAGCACCAGCGAATGTTAAAGCTGTCACGACGACTCGTGTGGGCGGGGTTAGTGTTGCGCCCTATCAAGGTTTTAATCTTGGGGCGCATGTTGGGGATGATTCTACTGCGGTACAAGCAAATCGAGATAGCCTGCAAAGCCAGCTTGGTTTGCAGCATCCCCTTGCTTGGCTTAACCAAACCCACAGTACAGAGGTGATCGAACTTGTTCACCCTTTGAATTGCGTGCCAGATGCTGATGGTAGTTATACTCAACAGTCTAATTTAGCTTGTACTGTCATGACGGCAGATTGTTTACCTGTGATTTTATGCGATAAAGCCGGAACGCAGGTAGCGGCGGTACATGCTGGATGGCGGGGCTTAGCTGATGGCATACTTGAGGCCACTGTTGCGCGCTTTTCTTGTGAAAAAAGTGACATCCTTGCATGGATGGGCCCAGCCATTGGTGCCGATGCTTTTGAAGTTGGGGGAGAAGTGCGGAAGCAATTTATGGCTTTTGATGCCATCGCGCAACACGCTTTCACAGCTTCAACTAAGGATACTGACGATAAGTGGTTCGCCAGCCTTTATATGCTCGCAACTCAACGCCTGAATAACGTGGGTGTTACTGCCGTATTTGGTGGCGATTATTGTACTTATCGTGATGCGAAGCAGTTTTATTCCTATCGTCGTGATGGTGTAACGGGCCGTCAGGCTACGCTTGTTTGGCTCGACTGATCGAATCGATATAAAAAAGCCCTCGTGACGAATTTCGCACGAGGGCTTTTTTATATCTAGTGTGATCGAGAAAGGTCAGTTCAAGATTGAAATGTTAGTTGGTGTCGGGGCTGATAACTCGATAACGTTTGCCCCATATGGCACATTATATACTTTATAGCCATTTTCAGCCGTTCGGTAAAAACGTTGGTTGACGGTATCGTGCAATAGAATGATGCCGTTATAGCTGACAGTCCGTAACATGGCATTTTGAACAATAATGACACTTGGGGATTTCACTGTTGCATTTCGGCGGTTATCGATACGAGTTTCTGTGCGATGCTCAATCCTCGCTTCTTGACGACTTTCTTGTCGTGTCTCTTGAATATCACGTTGAGCCAATACTGTTGACGATGAAACCAGTGCGGTAGCAATCAGTGCGAGCGTTGTTAGGGAGGGCTTAATCATGAACGAGTTCCTTTTATATCGTATGTCATACCATTAAACAGTACACCGTGCGATAAAAGGTTGTCAATAACAAGCGTACTAGACAGCTTAAAACAGGTAGAAAATCTGACTGAGAGGTGTTTGCCAATGTTTTATTTGTTAACGATGGGGCATAACGATTGAGCAATATTTGTTTGCTTGAAAATTGGTCGGAAAGCCACCATATATATTGTAAGAATAAAAAGGAGGACTTATGCGTCTTGACCGTTTTACTAGCAAATTCCAGATGGCGATCTCAGATGCTCAATCGCTAGCATTAGGGCGAGACCATCAGTATATCGAGCCGGCACATTTAATGGTTGCACTGCTCAATCAAGATGGCAGTACTATTCGTCCATTACTGACCTTATTGAATGTTGATGTATCGCAATTACGATCGGGCTTATCCGAGCTGCTCGACCGACTGCCTAAAGTGAGTGGCATTGGCGGTGATGTCCAGCTTTCTCATGGTATGGGCATGTTATTTAACATGTGCGATAAACTGGCGCAAAAGCGAAAAGATAAATACATATCTTCTGAGTTATTTATCTTGGCGGCGGTTGATGAAAAAGGTCCCCTTGGGCAGTTGCTAAAAGAAAAAGGGCTGACTGCCGGTAGCATTGAAAAGGCGATTGAAAAAGTGCGTGGAGGTCAAAAAGTTGATGATCAAAATGCGGAAGAGAATCGTCAGGCACTTGAAAAGTTCACCATTGATCTTACTGAACGAGCAGAGCAGGGTAAGCTTGACCCTGTGATTGGTCGTGATGATGAAATCCGCCGTACTATTCAAGTTTTACAGCGCCGTACTAAAAATAATCCAGTAATAATTGGTGAACCCGGCGTCGGTAAAACGGCCATTGTTGAGGGGCTTGCTCAGCGTATTGTGAACGGTGAAGTACCAGAAGGCCTGCGCCATAAGCGAGTGCTTTCTCTTGATATGGGATCCTTAATCGCCGGCGCCAAATACCGAGGTGAGTTTGAAGAGCGCTTAAAGTCGGTGTTGAATGAATTGTCGCAAGAAGAGGGCAGTATCATTCTCTTTATTGATGAGCTTCATACTATGGTGGGCGCGGGCAAAGGTGAAGGCTCAATGGATGCCGGTAACATGCTCAAACCTGCGCTTGCCCGTGGTGAACTTCACTGTGTCGGTGCAACAACGTTAGATGAGTATCGTCAATACATTGAAAAAGATGCTGCACTAGAACGACGTTTCCAGAAAGTGCTGGTGGATGAGCCAACAGTAGAGGATACCGTCGCTATTTTACGTGGCCTTAAAGAGCGCTATGAACTGCATCACCATGTAGAGATTACCGATCCAGCCATTGTTGCCGCTGCTAGCTTGTCGCACCGTTATGTATCAGATCGCCAATTGCCTGATAAAGCCATTGATTTAATTGATGAGGCGGCTTCAAGCATACGAATGCAGATTGATTCTAAGCCGGAGTCGTTGGATCGCCTTGAACGTCGCATCATTCAGTTGAAAATTGAAGAGCAAGCATTGGTTAAAGAGAATGATCTGGCCAGTCAAAAGCGTTTAAGTGACCTGCATGAAGAGCTCGACACGAAAGAGCGCGAGTATGCAGAGCTTGAAGAAGTTTGGAATGCAGAGAAAGCGGCCTTGTCTGGCACTCAGCATATCAAAACCGAACTTGAGCAGGCACGTACTGATATGGAAATCGCCCGACGAGCAGGTGACTTAAACCGTATGTCAGAGCTGCAATATGGAAGAATTCCTGAATTAGAAAAGCAACTCGATTTGGCTGCACAAGCAGAAATGCAAGAGATGAGCTTGCTCAAAAATAAAGTGACAGATGCCGAGATAGCAGAAGTACTATCGCGTCAAACAGGCATTCCAATTGCAAAAATGCTTGAAGGCGAACGTGACAAATTATTACGTATGGAAGACGAGCTTCATAAGCGTGTAATTGGCCAAGACGAAGCCGTGGATGCTGTTGCAAATGCCATTCGTCGCAGTCGTGCCGGTCTATCGGATCCAAATCGTCCTATCGGTTCGTTTTTATTTTTAGGGCCAACAGGGGTGGGTAAAACTGAGCTGTGTAAGTCACTCGCTCATTTCATGTTCGACAGTGAAGATGCCATGGTGCGGATTGATATGTCTGAATTTATGGAAAAACACTCTGTTGCTCGTTTAGTCGGCGCACCTCCGGGTTATGTTGGTTACGAAGAAGGTGGTTATCTAACGGAAGCTGTTCGCCGCCGCCCATATTCAGTGATTTTGCTTGATGAAGTTGAGAAGGCACACCCTGATGTCTTTAATATTCTGCTGCAAGTACTGGATGATGGTCGACTAACCGATGGGCAAGGTAGAACTGTTGATTTCCGTAATTGTGTTGTGATCATGACGTCGAATTTAGGTTCCGATCGTATCCAAGAACATTTTGGAGAACTCGATTATGACGGGATCAAGAAGGTAGTGATGGAAGTGGTTGGTCACCACTTCCGACCAGAGTTCATTAACCGTGTTGATGAAACGGTTGTCTTTCACCCATTGGGTGAGGCGCATATTAAGAATATTGCCAGTATTCAAATCTCACGCTTGGTTAAGCGATTGCAAGAGCGTGATTACCAACTTGAACTTGATGAAGACGCGCTGGATTTAATTGCTGAAGCTGGTTTTGACCCAGTGTTTGGGGCAAGGCCGCTTAAACGGGCTATTCAGCAATATATTGAGAACCCGTTGGCGCAAGATATTTTGTCGGGCAAGTTTGTAGCTGGAAAAGCGATTCAAGTAACCGTCAGTGATAGTCATATCATCGCGAAGCAAGCATAGATAATACAATCAATAAGAGCCTCTCTTTGATAGAGAGGCTTTTTACCTACCTTTACCTTCTATTCACTTTAAATTCATTTTCCATTCTCTACTCTTAGTTATTCCTCACTCTTAGTCGCGTGTGGCATCAACACTTTAAAATTACTTATACGACAAGTGCACTGTGATTAAGGGGAATGTAATGAGCAATATGATGAACCAGCTTTTAAACCAAGCAGGCAAGTATTTTGAGGGCAGCAATAAATCGTCCTCGAGCAGCGGTTTATTAAAAGGTGCGATTGGTGGTGGGTTAGTCAGCACATTAGTTGGTAGCAAGAAGAGCCGTAAGCTCGCAAAAAAGTATGGGAAAAAAGCAGCGGTAGTTGGCGGAACAGCTCTAATAGGGACCTTGGGTTATCAAGCATATAAAAAGTGGCAGCAAGGTGAGACAACAGAAGGTGTACCGGCCTTAGAGGAAAGTGGTATAGAGCAAGATGGGGGCTGTATTGCTCCTGAGCTGTTAATTCAGGCAATGGTATATGCCGCAAAATCAGACGGGCATATCGATGATGCGGAGCGTGAGGCAATTAGCCAGTGGATGAATGAGCAAAACGTAAAAAGTGATGCTGAAATGCAAATTGCACAATGGATTGACTCTCCATTAGACCCTAGTGTCATTAGCTCACAAGTACATAATTTGGCGCAAGCCTCAGAAGTGTATTTAGCTTCACTGTTGGTTATCGATGTCGATCACTTCCTTGAGCGAGCGTATTTAGATCAGCTTGCGAAGTCATTATCGCTACCGGAAGCGTTAATTGTGCGTATAGAAGAGCAGGCAACCCGAGGTTAATAATTGGGGAGGGCGAAAAATTAACTGGTTTCGGTGTGTGTTGGTTGATAATTGTCCAGTTGATTTTTTTTTGCTTAAAAAAGAGTTGTGCCTTTCTCATTCCTCCCTATAATGCGACCTCACTGACACGGAGAGCGGCAACTTAAGCCACTAACCAGTCAGTTTGTTCTTTAACAATTTGACCATGCAATCTGTGTGGGCACTCGTGAAAAAGTTAAGTCAAAAGATTTATCAATGAACTGAGTGACCAATACAAGGTAACGCTATCTCTTGTAGATAACGAAGCTTTGGCACAGTCAATTCGAATGTCATGACTAGCTTCTAGTTATTGATGTTCAATCAGTATTCGTTGAGCCGGTCGAGAGACCACAAAAATTCTAATTGAAGAGTTTGATCATGGCTCAGATTGAACGCT
>NZ_JAKJSI010000062.1:0-33133 GCF_050336695.1 Photobacterium minamisatsumaniensis
CAGTATTTTATATTGATGGTTATAAAATACCATGTACATAACGACGCGCTTTATARTTTATTTTAAGGATGAAATGTGAAAATAAAATGGACCGTGATAATTACTTTAATGTCTTCTTTGATTGGGTGTAGTAGCAAGCATCACCTGGAAGAAATGAAAAGCTCAACCCTACTAGCCGAAGAGGCGGTCATAGAAACGAATGACAACTTTGATAGCTATAGTAATGCCATGCAGATTCTCTATTTAAGCACGCAAATTGAACCGGATTATAGTAACAACCTTGATGTCGTTTCCCATGATTACTACAAAAAAATAGAGAATCATAATACAGCGATTGATTCGATTACTACGGGAATGCTCTTGACTGGCATAGTTAGTAATCTTGATATTGCCTCATTTTTTTTCAGCGCGAGGAGCTTCGATAAATTAGCATCTCACTATAAGTCTGCATTCACTTTTGTTATTGAGCCAATCTCGGCAGAGATGACTTATGAAAAAGCATATCAAGCGGACATGGCTATGATGCGTAAATATCTTTCTGATAAATATGAAGAGCAGCAGGTTGAAGTACTTGAGTATGATTTCAAGTTTTTGAATATCAATCAGACAGATTTAGTTGCATATAATATGTCAGAGCAACAGTGCATTGATTATAGAAACAGTGATGGGTTTGACCCTAACTGGCATTATGCTGAAGATGAGTTAAAAGAACTTTGTTATCTCGAAGTTCGAGTCCCTTACACCAGAAAAATTATCGAAGGGCGATTAGACATTGAGAATATTACACAGTCTGATAGATACATGATTTATAGAGTAAAAAAAGATGACGTGGGTACGCTGGTAGATAAAAAGAATGCCTTCCGGTATGTTCCACAATGGGCGTGGGGTTATAAAAACGAAACCAAATATAAAGACAAGGCGTTATTACAGAGAGACATTGAGAATTACACGGTTTCACCTTATCCTTATTTAAGGCGTTTAAATGATGACATGGTTTTTATTTTTAACCTGRAAAATAGCTTATAAGTATTTATCGTATACTAAAAAGCACACTCGTTGAGTGTGCTTTATTATACTTTTCACCCGAATATATATCGCAATTAATACTGGTGAGTCAGTGATTGTTTCATCTTACGAGCCTGAAACCATCTTGGATAGAAGGTATTAACCAAGGTGGAAAGAATTATTAGGCTAATACCGAGCACATTATTCCATGCCATTGTTTCATCAAAGAACAACACCTGCCAAATAATCGCGAAAAACAGATTGGTGAAAATTAAAGGTGCGAGTTCTGAACTAGATAGTGCAAGTTTATAGGCTTTGGCTCTAAACATTTGGGTGCCAACGGTACTTAACGCGAGCAGCGCGAGCATACCTGCAATTAATAGTGTTGAGGCTTCTGGGAGTTGTACGTTGTCGTACAGTACCTGCCCGTTTGATTTAAACACCGCCAGCGTGGCAGCAGGAGTCAAAATAAGCGCAGCAAGTAAAAAGCACCAACCATTCACAGCCGCCGCTGGCAAGGTTGATTTAGCCCCTTTAAACAAGGTGACCTGCGATAAGGCATTGAACATACCAGCGGCTAAACCAATTAATAACTCTGGGCGAATATCAATGCCTGCTGGGCTACCTGCTTGTAATAGCACTCCCGTGAAAGTGAGCCCGAGATTAAAAATAGTTATTGCTTGAATCGGGGTTTTATATAACAGTTTTTCTAATACAGGTATAAATAACGGACCAGTACTAAATAGCACCACGCTTTCAACTAACGTTAGTGAGTTTAAAGCTGTGATGAAGCATAACTGGCTACCAACAACGCACAGTGCTCGAATGATAATAGGGCGACGGTTGGTACTATCCGGTATAGCCCAACCAGAAAGCTTTAGCAGCCCCAGCATGATAAGAGCTGGAAAAATAAAACGTAATGCCCCTAGTACCTCAGTGCTAAAGCTACCACTCAAAAACTTCATGATCAGCCCGTTAAAAGACAGCGTGAAGGTTGAGATAAGCATGAAAGCAACGGGGCGAAGGTCGGTGGGCATTATATTTCCTTAAGTACGAAAAACGATTGGTCTAGCGAGTGAAAACTGGATAAGCATCGGGTTTTTGATAATAAAATTGTAAGTGGCTTGCGATGGTTAAAAAAGCGAATAATATTAACTAAAACTGTTAGAAAAACTTACTAATGAGAAAGCTCGTACCGCTTAAATCTATCTATGCCTTTGTTGCCGTTGCCGAGACCGGAAGTATGACGGAGGCGGCAGAGCACCTGAATGTCAGTCATTCTGCGGTGAGCCAGTCGATTAAAGCGTTAGAGAGTCAGCTGAACATCAGGTTGTTTCGCCGAGTAGGGCGACGAGTCGAGCTAAATCAAGATGGGCGCCGTTACTATAGCAAGGTGGCACCAGCACTCACGCAAATAGTTGAAGCTAGTGAATCGCTAGCCAATAAAGGACAAGGAAACCGGTTAACCCTAAACATGGTTAACTCACTTGCTTTGCATTGGTGGATCCCTAGAGTGTCAGATTTTCAGCATCATGCCCCGCATATTGATGTTCGAATTTCTAACATTATCCATGTCTTCGACTTGGAGCATGAAGGGGTCGATATCGCACTGATTCACGGTCAGTCGGATGACTGGCAGGACTACCATTGTGAAAAATTAGGTGACGATGAGTTGATCATGGTGTGTAGCCCGCATTTAATTGAAGGGAATGAGGATATTTCCCCTGCAGAGCTATTAGCACAGTTCCCGGCTATTTTTACCACTAACCCAAGGCGTAAAAATGATTGGCAAGTTTGGTGTGATGCCAATAGTTTAGTGGTGCCGAGCCAGCAGCGTAACTTAAGCTTTACCGCGTCGGTACAAGCGGTACAGGCAACCATTCGTCGTTTAGGGGTGCTGATCACCCACAAGCAATTTGTGCGTGACGATATTAAGCATGGGATGTTAGTACAGGTTGGCGAACCAGTATTGAACCCGCACCATAGTTTTTATTTTGTCTGCCAGCCTGACAAACTGAAATTGGAGTCGGTATTGACGCTGCGAAATTGGTTAAAGGCTCAATTTATCCAACAGCCATCTTAATCGTTGGGTTAATCGGATATCAGGCGTTTAATATTATTCGTTAACTTTCTAATGCTCGGATCATTTCAAATCGGCGAAGCCCCAGTATAACTCTCTCTTCTGCTAATACCGTTAAGTTACGAATGATCGCGTTACTGATGACTAAAGGGGGACTGACAGATTTAGTTCCTTTAGTTTCCCCGCGGTAAATACGCAGCAGCAATAAGTCTTGGGGCACAGTCAGTGAACTGAGATCGCTAATGCCGATGACCTGTAACTGCAAGTTTCTGGCTATCTTGATCAGTTTCTCGGTCATTTCACTCATAGTGTTATTGAAAAATAAAATGAGGACATCTTCGGGTTGAGATGTTGTCAGGCATTCGGCAAGTTTTGAGCGGCCTAATGAAACCGTTGCAGTATCAATACCTGAGCGGTTCAGTCGACGTGAAAAATGATTGGCGACGCCTTCAGTATTGTCCTGACCATTTATAAAGACTTTATTCGCCGACAAGATAAGTTGGCAGGCTTCATCTAGCAACGGTTGCGATATTGCACTGGTTATTAGTTTTAGGTGCTCAATCTCTTGGTTGATAGTGGATTGTAGTACCGAGCCTTCCATCTGCGACAGGGTGTGTTGATGACGATCACTCGCATCGACAGATTGATTAGCAAACTTAATTAAATACTGTTTAAGCTCAGGATGACCTCGAAACCCTAATTTTTGTGCAAGCCTGACTAGGGTTGATGGATGGACATGAGTTGCTTCGGCAATTTGTTTTCCACTATGCCCAGCGTGTTCTGTATTTGCTAGATAATAGTCGATGACTTTAACTTCTGACTTGGTGAGCTTACCTTCGACGCCCACAATGAGTTGTTGAATGGCATTGCGAAATTTTACTTGGTAATTGATTTGTTTATTGTTCATTTCATTCACGATGAATAGTACATTTACGCTGAATATAGCCCGTGTAGATGACGGTTAAATGTCAAAATTGCAAAATTCACCCAATTGCAACTTTGGTTGCTAAATATTAATTAACCTAATAAACATATGTTTAGCTTTATGTTGCAATCGTTGCAAAGCTCTTTTCAACGAATGGACGAATTACTGAAACAGAAATGTCATTTTATTTGCTTAGCATAATTCGCAGTTTTTCAGATAACCACGGAATGAATCATGAAACTGCGCCTTTCAGCATTGGCATTGTCGTTTGTAGCGGCAGGTGCGATAGCTAACCCTGTACACGTTGAGCTTTGGCATAACCAATCTGGTGATGCCGAAGTTGTATTGGAAAATATCATTAACGACTTTAATTCTTTGCATGACAGCATAGAAGTTAAAGCAACTTATAACGGTAGTTACTCAGATATTATTACTAAGCTTCAAGCATCTATTCCTGCTCGCCGTAACCCTGAAATGGCAGTGCTTGAGGTGACGCAATACGGTGTTTTTGCCGAGGCGGGCGTGCTGAATGATCTTAATGGTTATTATGAAGAAAACACTGCATTCACTGAAGAGCTTCAGCCATTTGCGCTAGAGATAGGTAACTATAAAGACGGTAATTACGTGATGCCGTTTAATTCTTCGACACCACTAATGTATGTGAATAAGTCGTTGTTAGAAAAAGCGGGTTATGAAGCTGTTCCAGTGATGACATCGTTTGATGAAATTTTGGATGTTGCTAAGACAGTACAGAGCGAACTGGGAGCGGATAACGTTTATGGCATTAATACACCAAGCCAGTTCACTCGTTTTGGCTTGGTAATGCAAAACGGTGGTGATTGGGTTGATGCCACAACAAACCAATCAGGCTTGGCAGATGAAGCTACGATTGAAGCCTTCCAGTGGATGGGGGATTTGTACCACAAGCACCGAGTGGCTTCCGCTGAAAGTGTTACTGACGAGAAGAGGGTGAAACAACACTTCAGTTCAGGTCGTGTTGCAATTCATTTTGACACCACTGGTAACCTTGGTGACTACAAGCGCTTGCTCGGTGATGATTTGGTTGTTTTACCTATGCCTTGTACGGTTGAATGCCGTGTGCCAATCGGCGGTGCTGGTGTCGGTATGATGGCGAATATTAGCGATGAGAAAAAAGCGGCCTCTTGGCAATTTATGGAATATTTAGCACAAGTCAATACGAGTGCGACTTGGTTTCAGCATACGGGTTATATGCCTGTAAATAAGCACGCATTAGAAACGGAGTCGTCTAAAAAACTGCTTGATGAAAACCCTGATTTTGGTGCAGCGATGAAGCAGTTACCAGTGGCTCAAGGGCGAGCTCGTCCACCTGCAATGGCGTGGATCCGAGCGCAAGAGCAAGGTATTTGGGAATCAATTGCGCTAGGCCAGCAAAGTGCAGATAAAGCCCTGAAAGCATTTAACCGCCGAGTTGAATCTCGCCTTTAATTATTGAATTGGCGGAAGCAATTCCGCCTATAAAGCAAAACTATGAAAAGATTAGCGCCTTATTTATTTGTACTACCTTGCCTATTGCTTATAGGCATATTTACGTATTGGCCGATAGTTTCGTCCTTTATTTATAGTTTTCATAGCTGGAATTTCCTGAGTAATGACATGCCCTATGTCGGGCTGGATAATTACAAAGAATTGCTGGCTGGTGATGAATTTCGAAATTCACTCTATATCACGTTGATCTTCGTCGTGATATCAGTCCCTGTCAGGTTAGGGCTCGCTTTATTGTTAGCTAACTTTTTAGTTAATGAAACCAAGCTTGTCCGCTTCCTACGTGGCGCGTATTTCCTGCCGTCAGTGACATCGACTGTGGCTATTTCTGTTATCTGGAGTTGGATATTCGCGACTGATTTTGGCCTGATTAACAACATACTATCAGCCTTTGGTGCTGAAAAGGTTACTTGGTTGCAGTCGCCGATGTTAGCCCTTTGGGTAGTGATTATTGTTAATACGTGGAAGCAGCTTGGCTATGACATGGTCATTTATGTTGCGGGTCTGCAAGCGATTCCCAATGAACTATATGAAGCCTCTCAGGTTGATGGTGGAAAAAGGTGGCATGTGTTTAGGCGTGTGACGTTCCCGCTGGTGATGCCGACGACGTACTTCTTGTTGATCATATCTGTTGTGGAGTCATTCCAGATTTTTACCATCGTAAATGTCATGACAAATGGCGGCCCGGCATTCGCCACTGATATGTTGGTTAACTTGTTATATCGCACTGGCTTTGTGCTGTTTGATATAGGGCAAGGTTCAGCTTTAGCTGTAATTTTATTCGTTATGTTGTTGATGTTAGCCATTGTGAAATCGAAGTTGATTGGTAAGAAGGTGCATTATGAAGGCAGTTAAAGCAATCCAACTGGCGCCAAAGAAAACGCGTTGGTCACTCTCGATGGTTATCCTAACCGCGATGGGCTTGATGTTTTTGTTCCCGATAGGCTATGGCGTCTTCCTGTCATTTATACCTTTTGATTCATACGCTTCTGGACAGCTTGGGTTCTCATTAGAGAATTACGTTTACGCTTTTACTGAGATGAACTTCCCGCTTTATTTGCTCAATACAGCTATCGTTTCAATAGCCGTTACAGTTTTAAGCCTAACAGTTTCTATTTGTGCTGCGTATGCGTTTAGCCGAATTGAGTTTAAAGGGCGTGAGGTATTATTTTGGCTGGTGGTTGCCACATTAATGGTCCCCGGACATATCAGCTTGATCCCGAACTACCTCAATATGGCGAAAGTTGGGTTGTTGGATAGCTATTGGACATTGATATTGCCATCTATCGCGAGTGGTTTTGTTACGTTCTTCTTGCGCCAATATTTCAAGGGTATTCCAAAGGCAATGGATGAAGCCGCATGGATCGATGGTGCTAACCACTTGCAAGTACTATGGAAAGTGATTGTACCAATGGCACGCCCTGCTATTGCAGCGATGGCATTGTTTACCTTTCTAGGCGAATGGAATTCATATATCTGGCCTTTAATTGCGACAGATAGTGAAGAAGTGCGCACTCTTCAGATTGCATTATCACGGCTTTATGCCAGTGCAGCCGATGATGGCATGGTGAACTGGCCGCTAGTTATGGCGGGAGCAACGCTGACCATGCTACCTACATTGCTGTGCTTTAAGTTAGTCGAAAAACACTTGGTCCGTGGTATTGCCATGGGCGCGTTAAAGTAAGAGATGAATATGATTAAATCACAAATCGCTTCACACCGTGGTGGCACACTGGTTTGGGGAGAAAACTGCCGCCGTGCGTTTGAAAATACGCTACGATTACCTGTTGAATTAGTTGAGTTTGATGTACATCCAACGAAAGATGGAGTGGTGGTTGTCCACCATGACGCAACACTGGATCGTACAACGGACATGACAGGCCCCGTTAATGATAAAACATGGCAGGAATTAGCGAAGGGAAGCGTGAACTATTCTGGCGGTCAACGAATCATGACGCTAGAAGAGCTATGTGAGTTATACCGTAGCAGCGACATTATCATGCGACTAGAAATAAAAGCCGATGTAAATAAAGTACCTTACGCTGGGCTTGTCGATAGCGTACTGCAGGTTCTGCAGCGAACAGGCATGATATCGAAGACTATTATTTCGTCATTTAATTGTGAAGTACTTGCAGAGCTGGCTGAAAAAGCCCCAACAATGTTCACTATATGGCTGATGGCAAAGAACTCACCACGGTTATTGGGCACTGACATAATGATCGATCTAGCTCAATCTTTGTGTGTGAATGAGGTTTCGGTTCATGTTACTCAGCTTGATAAGCAAACTAAGCGAGCCGTGGAAGCAAGTGAATTAAAGTATGGATGCTATGGCGCGCATACTGCTGAATTGATTCAAACTGCGCTTGATCATGGTGTCCATGCCTTCACGACAGATCGTCCCGATATGGCGATAAAACTCCGAGATGCCTTTATGTTGGAGACAAAATCATGACTGCAATTGCATTACAGCACGTAGATAAGACTTACCAAGAAGGCAACCAGGTTGTCTTTGATGTAAATATGAAGATAGAAAGCGGCGAGTTTATAGTGATCGTTGGGCCTTCCGGTTGTGGTAAGTCGACATTGCTGCGCATGATTGCTGGGTTGGAAGAGATCACTGGCGGAGACTTGATCATCAATGATCAACGCATGAATGATGTGTTACCACAAGATCGTGATCTAGCTTTTGTCTTTCAAAATTATGCCCTATATCCACACCTGAGTGTCAGGGATAACATTGCGTTTAGCCTAGAGCTGCGTGGTGTTGATAAGCGTACTCGTCATCAACGCGCAGAAGAAGTTGCAAAAACGCTAAGGCTACAAGAGTACTTGGATAAGAAACCGGGGCAACTTTCAGGTGGCCAGCGACAGCGTGTCGCAATGGGGCGAGCTATTGCACGTGATGCGGGTATTTATTTGATGGATGAACCACTTTCAAATTTAGATGCTGAGCTTCGAAACTCTATGCGTGCACAGATTAAACAATTGCACCGTAATCTCGGCAATACCACGGTTTATGTTACCCATGATCAGATCGAAGCACTGACATTGGCCGATAAAATTGCGGTGATGAAAGGTGGCGTATTACAGCAATTTGCTAGCCCTGAAGAAATTTATGATAACCCTGCTAATGTGTTTGTTGCCTCGTTTATTGGTGCGCCACCAACAAATATAATGCCATTGCTGGTTGAAGGTGAGCAGGCTGCGCTGATGGAACATATCTCAATAGGTATTGCTTCTGATCATGATTTATCTGGTGGAGTGTACAAATTGGGTATTCGTCCCGATAAAATGACGATTTTGGAAGCCAGCCAATCCAAAGATGTACGTTGGCAGGCCTCGGTTGATCTTGTGGAAACGACAGGTAGCGACCGTATTATTCATTGTTCTACGAATGGCTATAAATTCTTACTTTGTGTTGATCGTCAATACCGTATTCAAGAAGGTGAAACGATTGACGTTGGATTCAACATTGCTGATGCATTATTGTTTGATGGTAAGACAGAAGAAAGAATATACACGAACTTAAAGCAGCTTGAACAAGCGGCATAACAGCTCATTCTGCGATTAGTATTTTAAAAGCAGGCAACCGTGGTAGCCTGCTTTGTTTGTTGTGAGTGTTCACTATAGGAATTAACCATCTAGCTAATGTTCTTTCTTCATTGTATCGGGTATGGATCTATGAATGTGTAGTGCGCCGCATTTATCGTATTTGTTTTTTTAGATTTATTTTAAAAGCAGATACCTGTTTGTACTATTTCTTTCTCGTGGTTATTACAAGGAAAGTAGTATGAATAAGAAATTATTATTGAGCCTAATGTCAGCAATGGTAATGACGGGCTGTGCATCTGTACCGACGGTTTCTGATTCACAGTCAACAAAGGCGAAAGAATTCAACATGCCTTCAGAGGGGAAGGCCGGTATCTATGTCTATCGAATCGACAGTGTTTTTGGCGCAGCGTTAAAGAAAGATATTTATATTGAAGATGAGTGTATTGGTGAAACGGCACCGGGTGTATTTTTCTATCATGAAGTTGAAGGTGGGAAAAACCAGACAGTATCAACAGAGTCAGAGTTTTCAGCTAATGAAGTGAGCTTATTAGCAGAAAGTGGGCAACTGTATTTTATTGAACAATACATGAAAATGGGGGCATTTGTTGGCGGTGCAGGCTTAAATAAAGTGGAGTCTGACGTTGGCAAATCTGAGGTTATAAAGCTCTCGATGGCAGAAAAAGGCACCTGCAGTAACCAAGGCTAACCGTTTGAAGTGAATCGGAATACGAAGCTGCCGAACGATGTAGATGTATCTTCATCGGTACTGCTCCATAGGTGCAGCCTCGTATTTCATTATTCAACTAAGTAAATTTCAATTGCTTCTTCCACTTAATCTTTACCGCCATAACTATTATTCCTCATAACTGTCTCCTTCAACGCTAATTTTTCTGGTTCTCGAGTGTCAGTCTTACCTTGTGGTTCTCTATATTATTTATGATTTTCACATCTGAATGAGCATACGTGTTGAAAAGCCAATAAAAATGGAAAACCATAAAAATAACGCGTGCTTTCTTTAATTAACAACTACTTATATTTATGTTACTTGTAGTGCAGGGCTCGTGGTTACTGGGGGCAGTCTAACTATAGATGCTTCCATTTATAGCTACATATTATGGCGTTGTGATTTTGGGCTCATTAATCGCTCTAGCAAGTGATTATCATCGCCAAATATTAGCAAATATGGTTAGAGCGTACAGTGGCTTAGCAGCTTAACAACTAAATAGAGGGATGACAGGGAATGGAGTATGGGGTTGTTATCGCCCATGTGGTGGTGATCTGGGTTTTGGCTGTAATGACGCCAGGCGCGAATGTACTGTTAACGATCAATACCGCGTTGAACCATGACAGAAGTTTGGCAAGGTATTCAGCTTTAGGTGTGAGTTTAGCTATTTTGTTATGGGCCTTTTTCGGAGCCTCTGGCTTGATGGTGATATTAACCCTCTACCCGCAGTTGTTTACGGTGATGAAAATCGTTGGTGGTTGTTACCTTGTATATCTCGGATTGAGTCAACTCTATCGCACTCGAAAGCAACGTAATCTACTAGAGGCTGGGGAGCCATTTGTTTACCAGCAATCGCCGACTAAATTGAAGTTAACCTGTACGGCATTTCTGACGAGCATATTAAACCCGAAGACTGGTTTTTTCATTGTCAGCTTGTTCAGTGTATCTGTACCAAGGGATATCAGCGTGGCCATGATGCTCAATATTATGATAATAATGGCTTCTATCACCCTTATCTGGCATCTGTTCTTGGCATATTCCTTTTCACACCCATTGGCAAAGCAGGTCTATAAGAAAATTTCATCAGCTGTTGATTACATTACTGGCGGTTTATTCACCTTGCTTGGCGCAAAAATTATGTTGTCATAAACTTAATTTAGCTGATTATTGTTGATTTAGGCTGGGTTTTTGGAGGTGCCATAGTCTTTGTACTAAGTGTGATCTGCTCAGCTATTTTGGATATTAATAGCCTAAACTGAGAGATTTCCTCCAGATAAACCCCATAATACAACCTTTAAAATTTTAGGTGTATTAGGTAGAAGAATGGCGTTGTCTGAAAAAGAAAAAATGATCTCGGGTAAAATGTATCAAGCTTGGGATAAAGAGTTAGTTGAAGACCGACAGCATGCGAAAAAGTTGTGTTTTGCCATAAATCAAACTTGTCCGACGGATAAAGATAAAAGACAACCATTGATTAATGAATTATTGGGCCGTGAGAGTGATGCATGGGTTGAGTCGCCATTTTATTGCGATTACGGCTATAACATTCAAACAGGTAAC
Organism: Photobacterium minamisatsumaniensis; assembly: GCF_050336695.1. Classification (NCBI taxonomy): domain Bacteria; kingdom Pseudomonadati; phylum Pseudomonadota; class Gammaproteobacteria; order Vibrionales; family Vibrionaceae; genus Photobacterium; species Photobacterium minamisatsumaniensis. The sequence goes on from NZ_JAKJSI010000062.1 coordinate 11,371, forward strand.
GGTTTTTACGTTAACCATGGGTGTACGATTTTAGACTGTGCGCCAATAATCATTGGTGATAACTGTCTATTAGCCCCTGGTGTAGTGATTGCAACGGCTGGCCACCCTTTAGATCCGGTAGAGCGCGCTGCGGGTGAAGAGTTTGCGAAAGCAATTACTATTGGCAATGATGTTTGGATTGGTGCTAATGCGACAATCTGCCCTGGGGTAACGATTGGTGATAACGTGGTAATTGGCGCAGGAAGTGTTGTAGTGAAAGATTTACCGCCGAATACTGTATGTGCAGGCTCTCCAGCGAAGCCGATTCGTACACTGAAGGTTGGTGAGAGTAAAGCTGAGTTAGCTTAAGCTCAGATCTTATCTTTATAAACGCCAGTGCTTTTTTCGCTGGCGTTTTTTTGCTTGTCGATGAAATTAAATGCCGTTTGCATCTGCAACATGACAAGCTATGAACCCAATACTGACTGCGATAGTCGGGGTACAAATAACAAAGCAAGCAACTCGCCAAACCAGATCTTGCATCTTCACAACTGCGAATCCTTTTGCATTCAAATGATGTTTTTCATATTGTAACGGCTGAAACAAAATAGTCGCCTATTTTGACACTATTTTACACTTTAATTTACAAATGCTTGCGTCAATGTGTAACGTGTTTCTTACCTATATAAAAAAAGCCTTCATGTGGAGAAAAAAATTCCACACGGTATGTATATTTAAAGAATACTTAGTAAATATTTTCCTCATTAAGTAGGTATTATTGCTACAAATTGAAGCGATATACATGGAACTACAATGATGAAAACGATTAATACGGCGAATGCGCCTGCAGCTGTTGGCCCTTACGTTCAAGCTAAACTTATCGGTAATATGCTAATTACTTCTGGTCAGCTGCCGCTGAATCCTAAAACAGGCACAATGCCTGAAACTGTTGAAGAGCAGGCGAAACAATCTCTCGCGAATGTTGACGCTATTGTAACGGAAGCTGGCATGACAAAAGCAAGTATTGTTAAAGCAACGGTATTCGTTAAAGACCTGAATGACTTTACGGCAGTAAATGAGGTTTACGCAGACTTTTTTGGTGACAATTGTCCTGCGCGTAGCTGTGTGGAAGTTGCACGATTACCGCTTGATGCTAAAGTCGAAATTGAAGTTATCGCGGTTAAGTAATTAAGCGTAGACACTATGAAATAGGGAGCTTTGGCTCCCTATTTTGGTCATAAATTAAATATTTAGTGACTTTATATCCAAACTGAAAACGGTTGTTTCTATTAAAGAATTTATATCTAAAGTGGCGATGTGTTTCAAACTTCAAACAAGTACGAGCGTTTAATTACCCTGCCTACAACTGAGCTTTAATTACTAAGTCTCTGTATAAATCACATACAAGCAAATAAAGGTTTAGGTTGTTTTCTTATGTCATATTTTTGTTATTTTCATCTTTTGAACAGTATTTTTTTATTGAACTAGTAGATAATCCTTTCATTCGTTGAGGCTACTTAGTTATAGCCATCATTCAATTTTCTACTTTAAGTTCTATATATGATCCAACAAATTATTAAAATAACAGCAGTGTTTTCACTGATTGCAATGTCATCGATAGCGAATGCACACCACTATGATTATTACACGGGTCCAAGGTTTGGTATTGGTGTATCTAGTACAGACTTCGGTAGTATTGATACCGATTCAGGTATTAAGTTCGAAGGAGGATATGACTTTAACCGTATTGTGGGTATGACGCTTTCTTATGAGCAGTCTGATTACGATTCTCGTGATGAAGCACTTGATTTCGAAACTTTTAAGCTGGGTGCCGATTTAGGTTATGCATTTCAACTGACTCATAGTATTTCAATGAAACCTTATGTATCTGTAGGTTTTCATCATTCAACAGAAGACTATTATTGGTGTTCGAAAAAGCACTGTTATCAAAGTAGTAACAGTGATACGAATACTTACTATGGGATTGGCTTACGTTTAGTTGCAGGTCCATTATATTTTGATGTTTCTAATGAAGTATTAAATTATGACATTGGCCATAAAAATTATAATCCGGAACAAGTGGCATTGACTGTTGGTTTAAAGCTTTAATTAGTTGTATTCTTTTCGCGATTAAAATCGCGACTGCGTAATGAGTTACTCTGTTGGTGCTTTATATAGTAGGGTGTCGGGGTAAAATGCATACCAAGCAAACCAATAGAGTAATGTGGATGACACCTGTTTACCTTCTTTATCTGTCACCCAAGCGGATTGACTCTTTTTGTCAAAATGAACTGTGATCTCTTTCCCTTCAAATGAATAGGTGAACTGCGCTTTCCCGTATTTATAGAGTTCAGAGAAAGGGAATGCAATAACACTATGCTTCCCTTTAAAGCCCATGACTGTTTCTTTGGCCGAATAGGTACTCGGTGCCTTATTGGCAACGGGGAAAAATAATTGTGGGGAACGTTGATAACCGGCATACGGGTTTTGCTGATAGTTACGACTAAATCCTGTATTGGTTGAAAGCACCAATGTATCTGGGTGCATTGCTTGCCAACGCTGCCATTGAGTCAGTGTTAAAGGGATTTGTGTGAGGTGTTGACCTGCTGAAGTGCCTGTAACCGCTTCCCCTCTAATTTGTGACCAAAGCGACTGTGTTTGGTGGTCATAAAGCAAAACGTCAGAATTATAGAGTAAACCAGATACCCCAAATGTTAATTTACGGCTTTTAGATACCCCTGAAAAGGCCATTCCGGAGCCACATAATGGACAATAGCTGATGACGATAGGCTGACCGTTTATCTTGTCGTTAACCACTTCATGCCAATTCATGATTTTAATCGGGTAGGCTCTGTGTTGACCATTGAGCGAGAGGCCTAAGATTGGGTCGTGTGACTTCAGGTAAGTTGCTTGGCTCGCTGAAATAAACGTGGGGTTAAGAATCGCTGGAATACCATCTTTACCCGGGCCACCAGATAAGATTTCATTTACCGGAATAGTGGCCTTATCTAAGGAGAAGCCGTTAAGCGATGCAGCATGCATGCCTAACGGCAGAGTGAAGATAAGTCCGTATAAAATTAGAATGAGCAGCTTCATTTACCCCTCCATCGCGCTATTAATACAGACCGATCAACAGAAGGGAACTTTCAAAGCGAAGTGAAAAAGTTCTCGCTATATGTAAGCGGGATTATTTTCCTGATTGTTCTATTGCCGATGAAAACTTTTGGCGATATTGCTCAGGGGTGCAGTGCGCATGTCTCTTGAATAGGGTAATAAATGGTGAAGCTTGATGGTAACCCAGCGTAAGAGCAATTTCTTTTACTGATAAACCCTTACGGAGTAAATGCAAAGAGTAAACAAACTTACGGCGTTGGCGCCATTCGGTAAAGCTCATACCGAGCTTATCCTGACAATGGCGGGCGAGTGTTCGTTCTGTTGTGTGTAACTCTTCCGCCCACTCTTTGAGGCTTTTTTCTGTTGTGGGGTTAAGTTCAAGATCTTTTAGGATAGGTTTCAATAGCTTGTCGTTGGTATTCGGCAAAAACTGTTCGTGTTCTTTGGCTTTGTAAACCTGGTCTAATAGAACCTTAACCAAGCGTTGATCTTCCTCGGTTTCAGGTACGGTGATCCGACGTTGCTTAAGATCGGTAACAATCGCTTCCATAATCGGGGTCACTTCAAGTAAACATGGATAGCTTGGCAGAGGCGCTGCAAGTGGTTTAATGATATTCATCGAGCAATAATTCATGCTACGGCGCATGTAACTTTCATGCTCAATCCCCGCAGGCACCCATACCGCATATTGTGAAGGGGATAGAAAACGCTTCTTCTCAGCGCGAAGCTCTAAAATACCGCCATTGATAAGCTGCAGCTGTCCCCAGGGATGAACGTGGCTTGGTGTTGTCGTGTTTGGTAGGAAAACCTCATGACCGAAAAAAATCTCACCGGGTGGATTATCGTTATCAAAAAGAGGCTGATAGATTTTCGTCATGATGGGCACTTGTTAATTGTTGAATGTATCAGGTTACGGTAATTCGGAAGTTGTATAAAGCTGTGATTTAAAAGCCTCATCGAGAGGACCTTGGTAAAGAGGAGGCTGTGGGGGATGGTTAAGCGCATTGCCAACTACACTTAGCATTGCAACGGTTACTAATCTTACGAAGGTGAACTTATGGCGGCTCATATTCAAGCGTTTTATCATACTTCGACATCGACAATTAGTTATGTGGTTTTCGATCAGGAAGGTGGTCACTGTATTGTTATTGATAGCGCCCTAGATTTTGATTTCAGCTCAGGTGAAGTTAGTGCTGAATTTGCCGATCAACTAGTTGATTTTATCGAGGCTAATGACCTGACAATCGTTTGGATTTTAGAAACCCATGCCCATGCTGATCACTTATCAGCAGCAAGCTATTTGAAAAAATGTCTGGGTGGGAAAATCGGTGTTGGACAAGGTATTGATCAGGTTCAAAAATACTTTAAGACTAGTCTTGATCTAGGGGATGATTTATTTAGTGCTGGGCATGATGGCTTTGATCATCGTTTCGCTGATCATGAGGTGTTTTCATTCGGTCACTTAGCCGGAAAGGTACTTTCGACCCCTGGGCACACGAGTGATAGTGTTACTTACCTTATTGAGGGCAATGCCTTTGTTGGTGACACCATATTTATGCCAGATTTTGGCTCAGCAAGGTGTGATTTTCCAGGAGGTAATGCAGAGCAGCTATATGACAGCATTTCGCTGTTATATCAATTACCGAATGAGACTATTTTATGGATGTGTCATGACTATCAACCTGGTGGCCGGGAGCTTAGGTACCAAGCAACAGTGTCTGAGAGTAAAAAACAGAATGTACATATTCCTAGCACAATGCCGAAAGACGAGTTTGTTGCATTTCGTACCCAACGTGATGCCCAGCTAAATGTACCTAAATTGCTTTATCCCTCTGTTCAAGTAAATATTCGGGCTGGGCAATTACCGAATGATTACTTTAAAATTCCTTCAGTTAACTCATTAAAAAGATGAGACTAATTTAACATGGTATGACGTGTCATTTATTTACTCGTCTTTGTTTGTGGGTAAATAAGTGCTTATTTGTATTTATATCTAGGCAATATTAAAAATTGATTTAATAGAATAGGTTCCATATTAAATGTTAGTTTTATGTCAGTATTAATCTGGGATATTGAAGGTGATAAAAGAAACACTGTAAAGTTGCTCCAGAAATGGAGATTATCATGACCTTTTATAAATCATTACCGATATTAGCAACAGCAGTGTTGCTTTCTGCCTGTGGTGGCAGTAGCTCAGACGAGAATACACCGCAAACGGCTAAAGTTTCATTCAGTGTTTCAGATGCACCAGTAGATTCAGCTTCTGAAGTCGTTGTTGCCTTCGATAAAATTGAATTAAAGCATGAAAATGGTAAATCTTATATCATTGACGTCGATACTGACGATCAAGGTAATGATTATCAACAGATTGATTTGTTAGACTATCAAGGTACTGATGCTGCACTCATTATTACCGAGGAAGAGATTCCGGTTGGTAGTTACAAAGAAATGATCATCCACACCAAATCAGGCAACATGAACTGGGTTGAAGATAATGGAACCCATAATCTAAAAATCCCAAGTAATAAATTAAAACTTGGCGGTTTTGACGTTGATACTGAAACAGTACAAAGCTTTACCATCGAATTTGATTTACGTAAGTCATTAGTGGAACGTGGAAATAGTAATAGTAATAGTAATAATAATGGCTATAACCTGAAGCCTCATGGTATTACGATTATAGATAACAGTGCTGCTGCTTCTTTGTGGGGAAATGTCGATCCTGCTTTATTCTCTGCTGGCATTGATTGTGATGCTAACAGCGGTAACTTTGTTTATTTATATGAAGATCATGGGCATGATGGTGAGCCGTTAATTGATAATGTCGATATTCATGACCCTGATTACGATCAAGATACGGTTTTACCCGAAAATGCCGTTTTCCCTTATGCATCAGTTTCAGCGAATGAAAATGGTGACTATGCATTTGGCTATATTCCAGCAGGTAACTATACCGTTGCATTTACTTGTAATGCTGAATTGGATGATCCAATTCAATATGATGGAGAAATTCAAATCGCGAACCCAGAAAACCAGCGCTTTGAAATTATCTTAGATAAGATGCAAGAGAAAATCTTCGATTTTAAAGAGATCATCTAGCATCTTTAATGTTCTTGTAAAACCAAAGCCCAGCGAATGCTGGGCTTTGTTGTATTCATACTATTGATTACTCCTGTCTTACTTCATCACTGTTTTAATCGCCGCTTCTGCACAAATAACATCAAGGTGGCCGCCTGGTGCGCCACCGACACCAATTGCGCCTACAATCTGGCCTTTATATTCAACGGGTAGGCCGCCAGCAAGGAACAGCAAGTTGTCGTCCATATCTCGTAGAGGATCCATCAATGGTTTTTCGGCGACTAGCTTCATTAGGTTGGCTGTTGGTTGTTTCATGCTCACGGCAGTAAAGGCTTTTTGGCGTGAGCTCTCTAGTGTGTGTGGGCTAGCATTATCATAACGAAGCTGGGCTTGTACTCGGCCAGAAACATCGACTACCGTTGCAGATACGTTATAGCTATCTTTGGCGCACTGGCCTACAGCTGCATTGGCTAACTCGAAGGCCGTCGCCGATGATAGCTGGGTAATTGTCGAGACTTTGTCGTCTGCCAATACAGAGCTTGAAGCGGCTAGTAGTGTTGCGGCAAGTACAATATTCAATTTCATGATCTTTCCTTAATCGGTTTCAATAATTAGGTTGTTGTATTGATTCTTTGAATTACATTCGTTGTTGCGATGAGATAACAATATCCGCCGAGAATTACAGCAACCTTGTCGAAACATTACATGTTTGTAATGAAGTGAAATGTTGTCATCATGTAGAATAATCAAAAGGAGTGGTCGTAAGCAGGATGCAAGATGAATATTTTAGTGATCGAAGATGACAGCCATATCAGCGGCTTCCTTAAACAAGGTTTTGAGGAAATGGGATTTAATGTTAGCTGTATCGATGATGGCAAGCAGGGTTATGAATTAGCCACGCAGGATGAGTTTGACTTAGTTATCTTAGACCTAATGTTACCAACGTGGGACGGCATGGATGTGTTGCGTCGCTTACGTGGTGAAGGTTACCAAGTTCCTATTATTATTTTGAGTGCTCGCCATTTGGTTGAAGAGAAAGTACAAGGCTTGCAGTCGGGGGCCGATGATTACCTTGTGAAGCCATTTGCTTTTGCTGAGCTTGCTGCTCGTTGCCAAACCTTGCTTCGTCGCCAGATGCCTACCAATAGCCAAAACCAGCTGATTTATAATGATCTCAAGCTAGATTTACTTACTCGCAAGCTCTTTCGTCAGGAAAAAGAAATTACCCTTAAACAACGGGAGTTTGATTTACTACAGCTGTTAATACAGCAACCAGAACGGGTGTTCTCGAAAACCATTATTTTAGAAAAGATATGGGGTTACCAGTTTAACCCGCAAACCAATGTGGTGGATGTTTTGGTCTGCCGCTTGAGGGCACAGGTAGATAAAGGCTTCGCACAACCTCTGATCCACACCATACGCGGGGTAGGTTATGTCCTTAAGTATGAGAGCTGAACAATCAACTCGTTTAGCTCAACGGTGGTTGTTTGGCCGCTTCGTTGCCACTGTAACGTTATGCTTTGTCATAATCCTACTCGGTATAGGCCTGATGCAGGTTTACTCTCTGGATGGTGTTGATAAAAAACTGCTCAATTCGATGGGTGAAGAATATCAGCGGATTTTGAAATATGAGTCAGATGATAAGCTGATACATGTACTCGAAGGTAACCCTGACCGATTAATCGAAAATGCCATTACCGCTGTCGTCCTCAGCAAAAACGAGGAAGCTATCCCGCAGTATATTGCAGGTGCTAAGCAGGATAATATCGATATTGCGTTCGAGTATTACCAGCTTGATAAGCGCAGCTGGTATCAGTTGCTGACGGAGCCGCACTATTTAACGTTGAAGTTAAATAGTCAACAGCAAGACTTTTGGTTGATCTTAAATGTGCATCCGCGTTTGCATTCGCTATTTATTCAGTGGTCGATCATGGTGGGTGCATTGGCACTGCTTTGCGGGATCATCTCATTGACCGTTTGGCGTTTGCTGGCATCAACATTATCGCCAATCCACCGGTTAGCGAAAACGTTAGATCAAGCGAATGAATGGTCAGCGGCTCCAGCATCGGTGAATGATCATGATAAAATAGAGGCAACAAATAGTTTGGCGGTTCTCAATCATAGCCTTGAACTGGTGCACGGGCGCCTTCAGGCAACTATATCAAGCATGGATAATACGTTAGATGCCATTGCCCATGATTTAAGAACACCACTTTCTCGAATTATATTGACCACAGAAAAAACGCTAGCTGGCACGATCCCACCATCAAATGAACAGCTAACTAGCGCCTTATCAGATTGCGCAGAGTCAGCCCAGCAGGTGAGTGGCATGCTCAACACATTGATGAAAATAAATGATGAGGCAGCCAGTAAATCTTCAATCTCTTATCAAAACGTAGATTTGCATCAGTTGATGATTGAAGTCGCATCGTGGTACGAAGAGTTGGCTGAAGATCGAACAATGCATTTAGATCTCTCAGGGCTCCAACCTTGTATGGTCGAAACAGAACCTAATCGATTGATGCAAATTATTGTTAACCTTATCGACAATAGCTTTAAGTATACGCCTAAAGGCGGCATGATTCGTTTAGCGTGCGGGTCTCAAGGCACTGATGTATTTTTGAGTGTCGGTGATAATGGCGTCGGTATTGCGCCAGAGCATCATGAATTGATTTTTAAGCGCTTGTATCGAATTGATCAAAGTCGAACACAATCGGGCTACGGCTTGGGGCTTGCGATGGTAAAAGTGATGATGGAGTCGCTAAAAGCGAGGGTTAAAGTCGATTCTGAGCTTGGCGAAGGGGCGACGTTTACGCTTAACCTTCCCAATAAGAAACGCGACAAAAAAGAAGGGCCTTAACGGCCCTTATATTTAGGGTGAGTCAGGGGTTAAGCACCCCACACTTCTATTTCTTGGAAGTTATTCCAGCCAGCCCAACGGCCGCCTGCTGGGTCACTATTCCCATTGCAGGTTAAGCGAACATACTTAACGTTTTCTGCCACAACGGGGAAACTAACTAAGCCAGTCGTTGTACCCGGTGTGGTAACGCTCGACACAGGACTGAAGCTTGTACCATCAGTGCTAACGGCTATCTCTACAAAGTATTGGCGAACATCGCCTTTTGCTTGTGACCACTTGATTTCACTAAGAGTGACAGGGGCTGCGAGTTCAAGGGTATAGGTAATACCTAGCCCATGAGCCGTCCACTTAGTCGCACTGTCGCCATCGACTGCCATTTCAGGCGTGTGATCAACCCGTGTTGCAGATGCCGCCACGGCCGCAATGGCCAATTTAGCTGGCACTGCTGGTGGTGTAGAGGCCTCCCCTAAAAACCCAAGGTAGCGGCTGTTAAATGGGTTTTCATTGGTTGGGTTTAAGCTCGGGAAAATATAGTCAACACTGGTGTCAGAAAGGCCAAACCATTTACACAGCGTTGCGGCTAATTGTTCTGATGATGTTGATGGGATGAATTTATTGCCATTGGCATCTATACCATCACGGATAAACTCAGGGTAGGTACCGTAAGTTTTCCCGCCGTTGACTGCACCACCTAGAATTAGTTGATTACTGCCCCAGCCATGATCTGTTCCGCGGTTACTGTTATTTTCAATGGTTCTACCGAAGTCTGACATTGTAAAAGTCGTCACTTTGTCGTGTAAACCTTCGTTATCCAGTGAATGGTAAAAAGCGCTTAAAACAGTATCAATTTGTGCGAGTAGATCGTCATGTTTACCACGTTGGTTGCCGTGGTTATCAAAGCCGCCGAGAGTAATGAAAAAGATCTGACGTTGGTGGTTGAGTTCTTGGCTGGCTTGCATCATCCGCTTCACCATACGGCATTGATTGCCGAGGTAACCAGCCGGAATTGACTCATCAGCTGGGTAGGAATTCATGACGGCATCGAGTTCACCTTGAAAATCAATAACACCTTGTAGACGAGACAAATATGCACGGGAGAACTCAGAGCCGTAAGGGGCCTCTACCATTTTTGTCACATTGTTATTAAGGCTGCCTGAATGGCCTAAAGCATCCATTGCCCTAACACCATCACTGCTGATACGAAGATCTTGGTTGTTTTGCCCTCCTAACAATGAATTGCCAGACATTGATAGGCTTTCAGAAACGGTCGCAGCTTCATTGGCTAACAAGTCCATCATCATGCCTGCCCAGCCATATGAATGGTATTCGGTGTTATTCCATGCAACTTGCCATGCTTCTTGCTGTCTGTTGTGTGCACCAAGGTTTGGCGGTTTTTTTACCGAGCTTAAATTAGCGGAATTAGTGGGTTCTAGTAATGTCCCCACATTGACGACGGCAGTTGCAGCTCCGTCAGCCATCATCTGGGCTATATTAGGCATGCTGCCATTGATGGATAAAGGCTGTCCTGATTCACTGTTAGGTATATTGAGCATTTCAGCGTTGGTAAGGTGAATGTCAGGGCGAGCGGCACTGTAGTTATCGTAGTTTGCGCCTGACGTAGGGACAATCATATTAAATGAATCGCTACCACCATAAAGGAACAGGCAAACAATCGCTTTATAGTCACCGCTCTCTGCTGCAAAAGCGTTATGGGGTAAGGTAAGTGATAAAGGCAGGGCTGTTGATACCGATGCGATAGCTGAGCCTTTTAGAAATTGTCGACGGGATATACTCATATTTATCACTCCTGAACCATGAAACTAGGGGAAGCTAACGCGAAGAAAACCATTTTAGGAACCGCCCAATATTTTCGGTCATGGATGTCGTAAATATTGCTGATACGTTCTTCTAGTTCAGGCGCCATAGTGCCGTGTAAGAATCGGTCTTGGATAAGGCTCATTAATGTCGCTTTGTCTTCGTTATTAGCGGCACCTTCCATATCAACAGGGGCAACATACATTTCTTGTTTATTGTTAGTTTTGTTCCTGTCTTGGCCATAATCTAAGACGGTACGATAGATTACGTTGCTAACTTTAATAATTTGTGTCCAGTCAATCAGTTCAAGTTCAGGGGCAGTTAATCCTGCATCCATCAACTCACCCTGAGGGCTATGGTCTGGTGAATAAAAGTTAAAGACAGAGGGGGAGCCCAAAGGATACTGCCCAAAGGTTTCTTGATAGTTCATTGGGTTATAGATAATGTCGCCATTTTGTCCTGGATAAGCATTCATAGCACGATAGAAGTAGGTCATTGCCAATATAGGCTCTCTTACCTTCGCCACATGCAGATCATTCTCTTTTAATACTTCATCATCGGTTAAAATGGCTTTTATGACCTCACCGAGATCACCCGAGGTATTGCGGAATACAGATGCCACACGCGCAACATATTCAGGTCTTGGGTTTGATGTGACAAAGCGTTTTATGAGTAATGTACTAATAAAAGGCGCTGCATTTGGGTGATTCACTAACATATCTAATACTTGGTCTAGCTCGGCCTCTGCCCCAACCCCTGCGGGGAAATAATTTCCAAGGATATTTTTTTCATCCATGTCATGGGAATCATCGTAAGCGACCATCGGCTCAGACATGCTGCTGCCACTCATAAACCACCCTGTGAATATGCGTGCCATACCTTCAATGTCTTGGTCATCATAGGTCGGGATAGGTCGCCCGTCTGAATCAAGTTTTTTAGTGCCATCCAAGTTAAGCTCTTCAAGCCCGATGGAGAAGAGTTGCATCACTTCGCGGGCATAATTTTGATCAGGGTTAACTCCTGTCTGACTTTTTGGCAGGTTACCTACCATCGTTAGGAAGTGACCCATAATGGGGGATCGCGTTATATGATAGAGCAGCGTTTTGTAATCGCTGAATGCGTATTGAGTGAGAAGATCATAGTAATTCGCCATTTCTGCAGGGTAGGGCGCTAACTGAGCATCACGATCGCCGACAACCACAATTTGGCTGAGTGCAAAAGCCATCCGCTGACGCAGCTGGTCTTCACGCCATAACGCAATATCAAACCAAGCACACACACGCATTTCTTGCGTCAGGGTTGATGTCCCTCGTTGTTGTGCTTGATAATTGAGTTGCTCGGTGTGATTAGCAAATGGAGCACTTAATTGTGCATCAATCCAACTTACTCGGTTATCGAGTGCCATAAAGGCTTCTACTTCACCTTTTTTTATTCCCATTGTTGCCATATCCAAAAATCTGGATGACTGGCGATAAGTTAATCCTTCCATAGAGCAACCTCGTGTTTGATAAAATCATATTCAGCGTGGTTCATATTCAGTGGGAGGGTAAATTAATACATTAACTATTGCTAATACTTATGATTCCCTGCTGGAATATAATGAAAATGAATTGAAAATGGTTTAATTGGTTGATTGGAATGATCTTATTGTAAAATTAAGCTGAAAATTTTATTTGTTGTGGTATTTGGTGGCTTATTACGTCATATTTCGAATGGTTTTTAGTCTATTACTTGTTTGAATTTCATACTTTCTAGATATGCTTGTTGATGCATGTCCCATGCGTTTTTTTGCTTGTTACTGGTTTTGTAGTGATTTTGGGTTCAGAGAAGTTGGCTTTGAATAAATGAAATGGTGGAATTCAATAACGTATAAAGAGCGATAATTTCATCATTTTATACCACTAAAATTTCAAATGTTTGGTATTACGGGCTAGATCTCTTCAAAAATGTATGGGAAATTTGCGTAGTAAATAACCTGTATTGATACCGTTATCAATCATAGATAAATGTTGTAGAAAAGGAATCCGCTATCGTGGACAAGTTATTGCTCGTTTTTGATTTTTTAATAACGCATAAAGTTATTTTGAGTGCATTGATTGTTGCTGTGGTGCTGATAGTTAGACGATTAGTGATCTCGAGTATTCGTGGAGATGTTGCTTTCTTAACTGAGAATCAGCGAAAGTGGATGTCCCGAACCAAAAACGGCACGTTTACTTTCATTGTGCTGACGTTGTTTATTTTATGGCAGTCTGAAATTAGCGAGTTTGCTCTATCACTCACCGCACTTGCTGTGGCGATAGTTGTTGCTTCCAAGGAAATCATTCTTTGCTTCACAGGTTCGATTCAGCGTGCCAGTTCTCGTTCTTTCCGCATCGGTGACTGGATAGAAGTCGGGTCATTGTGCGGTGAGGTTATTGAGCACAATATGATGGCGACAGTCATTCAAGAGATTGATTTACACCATGGGCAGTATCATTTCACGGGAAAAACAGCGACGCTGCCAAATAGTATGTTCTTTACCTACCCAGTCAAGAATCTCAACTTTATGAAGCGTTATGTCTACCATAACTTTTCTATCACAGTGAAAGAATTCGTGAACTTGTACTTGATTGTGCCGGAAATTGTTGAGCAAATTGAAGGGCATTGCGAAGAATTCATTGATGTAGCACGCCGCTATAATGGGGTGATTGAAAAACATGCTGGTGTTGACTTACCTGGATCTGAACCTCATGTGACAGTGACGACGACGGCAACGGGGGAGCAGGTTGTGCATGTTATGCTGTTTTGCCCAACAGAGTTAGCGTCACACCTTGAGCAACTCATTCGCCAGGATTTTATGCAGACTTACCACGAGGTATTTGCGAAAAATACATTATTGGATAACCAATCTACAACGGTTCATTCCGTATCATAAAAACAAAGTGCAGAGGTAGATCTTTATTTCTGCATCCTTATTCTGGTTAATGCCACGGTATAAAGGTCATCGGCGCGTTTCATGTCTTCTTTACTGGGACGAGTATCGTGAATAATCACCCAGTGGCAGGATGTGATAACACACTTTACCTCTGCTGGTTTTAAAAATGACGGTGTTGCTAAAGCGGTGAGTTCTAAAATTAAGAAACATAGTTTGTAGTGATAAGGCACCATATGAAATGCACGGTACGCATCTTTAATTGCGTCTTTTGCTTTGTTATTTTCACGCATGCAGAAAGCGCGTTCAACTAACTCACCGCCTGTTTTTAAGCGAGTGTTAACTTCGGTATGGCAGGCTTCAAGTAATTTTATTTGGCTCTGTACTAATACGTCATCATCCGATGCGGCACACAGTTTTTTTGCTATCTGCATAGTGTGCTCATACTGCATCGGCATGCCGCAAAAACCATAGATTCTGGCGACGTTTAACACCGTATAAAAGTCGTTACTTGGCCTCTCGTCTAAGTTGATTTTACTTACAATCGTAAAACAATCTTCAATTTCTCCATGAATACAAGCCAGAATGGCCAGACTAATCATTGTACTTATCTCGCGCTCATAATTCGCTTGGTCTAGTTCTTTATGACTGTGTTGATCATGAAGGCTATGACTTGCTTCATTTAAGAGTTCTTCTGCCACCTTTCTTTCGTCAGCGTAAATACTAGCCAGCATAAGAGAGACAGAAGTATTAACATTTACACCGTAGCTAAATCGACTGGTACCAATAACCTTATTGGTAAATCGTTGGTAGCAGATAGCGGCTTCTTTATGGCATTGTAATGTGGCATATAGATTGGCAATAATCAGCTCCCTTAGTGGGTTAGCTGAGTTGACCTGATGTAGAAGCTCGAATTGTGCTAATGCCTCAGGAATTCGATTCGTGGTCATCATGCAACTGGCTAAGTATTTTCTGGCGAGTGGCTGTTTTGGGTGCTTAGCTAAAATATTTTGGAAAGTTGCTTCAGCACTTTTTAATTCACCTAGTCCTTGCAATGCTTGGCCGAGACCAATTTGAGGCCATATATGCTCATAGTTTTTACAGGCTTCGGCATAAAATAGCTTAGCTTCGTTGTGTCGATTAGCACGTAATAAGCAGTCGCCATGTATTCTGTCGATATAGGCTCTATATTGTGGGTATAAGGCGTGGAATTGAATGCAATGTTCAATAGCGATGTCATACTCTTTATTATCAACCGCCAATAACAATGAATACAAAGCAGATTTTCGTTTTAGGACAGACTTAATGCGTTCAATAAAGACAGCAGTAGAAAAGGGCTTGATTAGATAATCATCGGGTTCTAATTCGATAAAGTGGGTAACAACCTGCCGTGTATTGTCACCTGTTACGCAAATAAACACCCCATCATTTGCGAGTAGCTTTCGTTGCTTCACTTCATCAAAAATAAGCCCACCATCAATATGATGCCCCATATTATAATCGCAAAGAACGATGTCATATTTATGCTGCGTTAAAAGGCGAATGGCTTTTAAACTATCCATCGTACTATCGATTTTTTCATTAGAAACACCAGATGTATTTAAAATCGAACGCATAATCGATATCGCAGTACTCGAGTCATCGATCAACAAAAATTTTTTATCTGATATCATATGAAAAAACTCCGCAACGAGGTGTGATTTATAAAACTCAATGCGACATGTGTTGCATATCGGTGTTGTAATGGTAGTAAAAAATTTGAAATTGAGATAAGGAATTTGGGTTATCTTGATTATGTTTGATATGTTCCATGTAAACTTTGTGTTTACCATGAATGAAGAAGAGCCAATTTCGATGATAAGCCAGTTAACTAAAAGGCTAATTCCAACGCTTGCAGCGCTTGTTATTGGTGGTTGTGCAAGCTATAGCATCACTGAGCAAGAGATGACTAAATACTTACAAGATACCGTTAATTTGGATCAATCCGTGGGGGTTGAGAATGTCATGTATGCGCAGGTTGCGGTTGAAGATCTTAAAGTGAGGATTGGTCGAGCAGATGTTGAGCGTGTTTCTGTTTTTGCCAATACAAGTGCACAAGTACAGCTGCTCAGTATGAAAAATATGGGGTTGGAACTGGATATCGAATTTAGTGCTATCCCTAAATATGACAAAGAAAGTGGGGAAGTATTTCTAAATTCACTCCGCTTAGAGCACTTTGGTGAAAGTAGTAGCCAACAGTTGCCCCCTGAAATAAAAAAGCTTTTAAAACCAGCGGTTTCAATGATTGGTTATGCGCTGTCCAAGCAACCCGTCTATAAACTTGATAGTACTAAAGTCCAGGAAGCACTGATCAGGTCAGCTGAACCCAATTTAGTTATCAAGAATAATAAGCTAGTGATAGAGCTGTTTGATTAAAGAGTAGCTCTTAAGTTATAGAGCCGATAAAGTCGTCTCGTTTCTATATTACAATTACTAACTACACGGTATGACTTAGGCAAAGTCCTACTATCAAGCCTCTCTAAATGCTATCCTTCACGCCCTGTTTTAGCGTTAAGTCCGGAAGTAAAATGAATTTTAATCGTATTGTCTGTTTTGATCTCGAAATGTGCTGTTGGAATGATGGTCGGGAATCAAAAACAGGAGAGATCATTGAAATCGGAGTAGCCGAACTCGATCTAGCAAGCGGTGAAATTGTCCGACGTGCGCAGCACTTTGTTAAACCTGAGCGTGATGAAGTGTCGCCGTTTTGTACGGAGCTAACGGGTATTAAACCGGAAGTAATAGAAAAAAATGGCAAGCCGCTTGGCATTATTTTAAAGTCGATTGAACAAAAGTTTGGTGGTCGACATAAGATTTATGCTGCTTGGGGACGTGATGACCTCATTTTGCATAATGAGTGTAAAGAGAAAGATGTAAAAGTACCATTTAACGAGTTTCTTAATATCGCGACGCTATTTCGCCTGCAGCGGCATGTTTATAAGAAACGCTGTGGTCAGCGTGCTGCAATGGAAATGGCTGGGATAGAGTGGGAAGGACGCCAGCACTCTGGCTATGATGATGCTTATAACCTTGCACGTTTAACCAAAACCCTATTTCCAGCAGATTCGTAACACTCTATTGTTTCAGAGTAACCCTGCTAGATAATGACTGTGAGTAAGGTGACCTTGCTCCCTTATATCATATAAAAGTCAGTATTTATGACCTTAACACCTTAACATTTGATTTATAAACATAATTATTAGCTTTTTGTTTGACAAATTATTGCTATTTAATAAACTGGTTTCATATTAATTATAAGTACAATTGGTTGGTTATGAATTTTACAAACTGTCGTATTCCTATTAAGCAAAGGGATACGGCAAAGCTATTTCCTTGTGGCGATAAATTGAACGAACACCGCGCTCATCAAGAAATTATACAGTGGTGGAATGTTCCATATATAGATGAACTCAGTTACGAGGAAACGGGCGCAATAGGTGTATTTGTACTCGATGGTGCGACGTGGGATTGTCCTCGTAAAATTTCAGAGCATGATACGTTTGAAGAAGCGGTGACTGCAGCTAATTTCTATATTAAACATTCTCCTTTATTCAGGCGCCACCATGAGGCATATATGCCAACGGCAAAAGTTGATCATTTGTTGGATATGAGCTCATTAATTCACGGGAAAATGGAACGCCCAACAGAAAAAGAGTTGTTTGATTATATGTTTCATTGGCTTCCACCTGCTGAAGACGCTCTTGTTAAATCTGCTTAATGATGTGTTAGCACTTCTTTTTAATCATCATTATTTTAGCGCTAGAAGTATATTTAGCGCTAAATTTTCGCTCACATTTCCATTTCCTAAATATGCAAAGCCACTTCCTGAAATTAGACCTATCAATTAAGCCCTGATTCAGTTGGAATCGATTAGCCAATCTCAAAGACATAAAAATACGGCTACAACGATTATTCAGCGGACCATCAAGGAGAAAGATATGTCCACAGAAGCGCTTTCCTACCAGAAATCGACGCTATTGCAGCGTTTTTCGGCAGTATGCACATCGATAGTACAACGGTACCTGCCAGATCCCTTTCTATTTGCTGCGTTATTGACGTTTGCAGTATTTCTAATTGCAATGCCCGTTACTCAACAAAGTCCTATGCAAATGGTGGATGCATTTTCTGGCGGGTTCTGGAAGCTATTAACTTTCGCAATGCAGATGGCGTTGGTAGTGGTTACTGGCCATGCAATGGCGTCAGCGCCAGTCTTTCGTCGTGGCCTGTCATACCTTGCTATGACCGCCAAAACGCCGGGCCATGCTATTTTGATCGTTACCTTTGTGTCGGCAATTGCCTGCTGGATAAACTGGGGTTTTGGTTTGGTTGTTGGTGCCATTTTTGCGCGAGAATTAGCGGCAAAAGTAAAAGGGGTTGATTATCGTCTGTTGATTGCTTCGGCATATACGGGGTTTTTATTTTGGCATGCAGGGCTGTCGGGCTCAGTACCTCTAGCACTCGCCAGTGGCAGTAATCTTGAGGCAGTAACGGCAGGGGTGATTACGGCACCCATAGCAACGAGCGAAACACTTTTTTCTAGTATGAACCTTATTATCTTGCTCGTGATGTTAGTTACTATTCCTCTTTTAAACCGAGCGATGCATCCTGCTGGTGATCAAGTTGTGACTATTTCACCTGATTTATTAGCGGATGAACCAGAGGAGGAAGTGAAAGACGCAAAAGATCTTACGCCTGCAGAAAGGCTTGAACAGAGCCCTTGGGTGAATCGCTTACTAGCACTGCTTGGTTTTACCTATATTGTTAGTTATTTTTCAAACAATGGTTTTGCTTTAAACCTCAATATCGTAAATTTCATTTTCTTATTTACCGCTATTTTATTGCACGGTACGCCTAAGCGTTTACTAAAAGCTGTTGCTGAAGGTACCAAAAATACTGCTGGAATATTACTTCAGTTCCCATTTTATGCCGGCATCATGGGTATGATGGTCGCAAAAGGTCCTGAAGGCGTGTCATTAGCAGGGGCAATGTCAGATATGTTTGTGAGTATTTCGAATGAGCATACTTTCCCTTTATTTACTTTTCTTAGTGCTGGCATTGTTAATTTCTTCGTACCTTCCGGTGGTGGCCAGTGGGCGGTACAAGCACCCATTATGATGCCTGCAGGCGCTGAACTAGGTGTGCCGGCAGCCAAAACAGCCATGGCGATTGCTTGGGGAGATGCATGGACAAACATGATCCAGCCGTTTTGGGCATTACCCGCTCTGAGTATTGCGGGACTAAATGCTAAAGACATTATGGGATTCTGTATTGTGTCTCTGCTCGCATCTGGCACGATCATTGGGCTTGGTTTGCTTATCTTTTAAAATAAACTGGTCTGTATGACAAAGCGTAAAGCGCCAGATTATTTTCTGGCGCTTTACGGCTAAGCTAACCTTACATTCATGGTAATTTCAGCTCGAAAAACAATGTTCCCATCCCTATCTACTATTTCAACAGGCACTAACTTATCTCCCTCTGTTGCCCAATCAATATCGTCACCCAAGGCTTGAGCGGTTAAATCCGTCTTGGCTTTTTTTAAATATTCAACGGTCATACCGACAGGTATCCAACGGCTTTTCATCGGGACAGAAACATCAGTCATCATACCGCCCGCGAGCTCTGCCATATTACACATTGCAATGGCATGAACAGTGTTGAGGTGGTTGGTGACTTTACGACGTTTTTTAATGGTGACTTCAGCGTAACCGGGTTTTAGCTCAGTCACTTTGGGTTTAATCGTGCCAAAATAAGGGGCTAAGCGGCATACGACAAAAGAAAAAATACGATTGCCAAAAGGAAGGCGGGTAAGCTGTTTATAAATTTTGAGGTTCTTGCGCATCGAAACATCCTTTTTCTACAGGTTAGTGATGACCATTTATAAAGTTATAGTCTGGTCTGACCACTATGTAAGTTAAAAATAGAATATTCAATCCACTTTCAGTACTGGTCACAGATACGAAAAAGGGCTCTTTAATAGAGCCCTTCGGAATAAATGTGTTTAGGCTTTTCTATTATGGGTTTTCAGAAATCGCGACAAACACTTCATTTTCGCCAAAACCAACAAGGTCTGCACGACCGTTACCGTTTACGTCACCAAACATACGAGGGTGAACGCCACGCTCCCAGCCACGGTAAGGCGTGAACTGTCGGTATGCCGTGTCATTTTCGTCATTGTGACGCCACTTCGATTCATAAACCCAAACGCTATTTAGGTTTTCAAAGTGATCGCCTTCACCGTTTGCATCGATATCAGCAGACCATGCAACGTAAACACCATGCTCACCAATTGCCCAGATATCAGCACGACCATTACCGTTTACATCAGCCACACCGCGCGGGTATTGTGCACCCCAGTAGCTGTCTTCACCCCAACCAACACCGAATACAAGTTCAGCATAGGCTGTGCCTGCTAGGAAGTTTGCACCATTACCTTCAGCATCATCACTTAACCAAGTTTGGCGCTCAGTGAAGTTACCTTTGCCGTCGTTGACAGCAACGTAAATTTCAGTGTGACCAAATGCGATGATATCTGCTGCGCCATTACCCGTTACATCGGCAACAAAGCGTGGGTAGTCAGAGTCGTTACCTTCAAACTGTTTGCCACTTTCGGCATCAACAGAATCCAATGAGCCAAAGTCATCGACAAGTAATTCTAATGGACCGAACTTATCACCTTGGTTCGCTGCAACGAAAGTACCGTTATCAGCAAAAACAATCAGGTCAGCGGCTTCGCCACCTAAGACTTTACCGAAGGCAATATTATAATCAGCAGGTTTAACGTGTGTATCGTCTGCAGTTGGAGATGGTTCAGCAGGCTCTCCTACGCTACCCCAAAGGACTTCGTTGTTGAAACCTTGCTCGCCATCATTGAGTGCAACGAAGATGTCACCATTATCAGCCATACCAACGAGGTCAGCTAAGCCATTACCCGTTAGATCAATAAGTTGAACATGGTTAGTTGCGCTAAATGCTGTTGATAGCAATTGTGGCTCATTAAACCCTTCGCCTGTTGATGTCGCTAAAAAGATATCACCATTAGCAAAATCAACTTTAACCGCGTCTTGAAGGCCATTACCTGAAACATCACCGATGATACGTGCGGAATTTAGGTGATCACTGCCTGTGGCAGAGGTTAAGATACTGCTCTTATTCCAGATTTTTTCTTCAGCTAATTCACTCGAAGAATAAACATTTTCGCCATCAACAAATGAGCCTTCACCGAAATCGCGGTTGAAGTAGTAAACTGATGAATTATCAGTACCATCGCGCCAGCTTTGACGGTGGTTGTGGTAGGCCGAGGTTACTAGCGACTCAGAAACAAAATTAATGTTACGAGTACGGCTGACTTCTTCAAGAATAGGGAGTAGGTTTTGCGCATTCGTATCGGTTGAAATGGATTCTTCTTCAAGCACAATACGATCTTCTGCGACACCGTATTCTGCCATCAAGTAATCTTTCATCGCTTGGGCTTCAGTTAGCCCTTCGCCATTTTCAAAACATGACTCAAGAGAGTCTGGATTACCTTTACCAGCAAATGCAAAAAATGGATTCTTTTTCTCTAGAGAAACAGCATATGCACGGTCAACACGTTGCTCAAGCAGTAGGCGGCTATTACAGGTCTCGTAATTGACTTGTAGACCAAGCCCAATGATTAGTTCTGCATCTTCTTGCGTATTTGAGTCGCTGTTACAACCAATCGCTAATGCTGATGCTACAAAAACTGCTGCGTATTTTAATTTCATTATTATAAATCCTGAGAGTACTACACGTTTAGATGAACATCACCAGATGGGCCCTACCTGACTTGATTCGGGCTTATTTTGCGAGAGTTATAAAGTGATATCTATATGACTTTTATTTTTCTGTGCAGACGATCAAATTTTAAATTTCATGGAAATACAGAATGATTCTCTAATGAATGTGTGTTTATTGTTAAGTTGCAGAGTTGGTTTGGTGCTGGCTGTAAT
>NZ_JAKJSI010000063.1:0-32366 GCF_050336695.1 Photobacterium minamisatsumaniensis
TTTAATACTTGGTATCATTGTCTTCAAGATCAAACGATCTAAGGTATCGTAGCTGTACTTAATTGTGGACGATGTAGGAGTAACAGTTTTAATTAAACGATTTCTTAAGTCATATTCATGTGTAGTAGTATTTATTACTGCATCCTCAATATCATATATTATTTTTTTTACGACTAAGCCAGCAATATTAATGTGAGAAATGGTTTTGGTATGACCTTCAACATAGGTTGTACGCGTCAGAGAAACAGGATCATTAATGCTATATGCTGTTGTACCATCAGGATTATCTGTTTGATATACATCTCCCCAAATATCATACTTATACGTTGTTGTTAATGTTTTTTGTTCGTTATCAAAATAATCATGAATTTCACTTTTTATAAGCTGACCAAAATTATTAAAATAATTATTTAATAGTATTTTATTTATTCCACCATCAAGAACAATCTCTTTTTTATATAGATTCCCCGCATTATTGAAATATGATAGCGTTGTTGGATTCTCTGAGCATGTTTCTGTAATATAATTATTATTAGGGCCTACAGTATAATCAAATTTTTTTAATGAATAAACTTTACCATCAATAGAATATTCTTCATTTATTATAGAACCTAATGAGTTCGTTTTTATATCAATGTAGTGGTCTTTTTTATTCGATATAATTTGTGAAACGCCACTGATAAGACTAAAAGATTCACTTGTAGTCCGTATTAATTCATCATGTGTTTCTATAGAAGTTTTGATCTTAAACTCAGTCTCGTTAAGATCATATGAATAGGTTAAACTCTCTGTGAGTTCATTAAATATAACGTTTTTACTCTTTATTCTTGCATATCTTAATCTGTTGGTTTCATCTGTATGGTAAGTCATTGTTCTTGTGATCCCTGAGCTGGATATTTCACGTTTCAAAACAATAACTTTTTCTCCATCAAGCAATGACGGGAAAGTGGTATATATGAAGGTTTTTGATTGTTCAAGACTATTTGAGTTACTAAAGTTAATTAATTTCTTAAYTTTACTGACAAAATTATGATTTGATTTTGGACAACCAATGCTTCGTTTTGATGGATAATATTCAATAGTTGTTTCAACACCAGATTCATCTTTATACCAGGTTTGATTACCCCACTCATCATAGCTAAACTCTTCTTTCAGTATACGTTTTTCTTCATCAAGTAAAAGAGTTACTGACTTTCCTTGAAGAAAACTATATTGCGCCGGTTGATCTGAGATGCTTATACCAGTATCAGCATAATAAGTATATTCGATAATTTGATAAGCCTCATCCTCATTTGAATACGCTTCCTTTATTARCAAATGATATTTGTTATATGTTTTTGTTATTGAAATCTTTTCATTAATGACCTCTGTCGAAGAATATATATAATTACTCTTCGCATGAAATAATGTATCTTCACCGGGTTGGTACACCTGATCGCTAGCAAACCCTAAATAGTTCTTATCGCTATATGTATATGTTACATTTCTTTTTTCTTCATTTTCCCCTGGATAATATATATATTCATTGAGCCTCGGGACATTTTTAATAGGGCTTCCTTGAGGAGTCGTATGACCAAGTTCCTCATATGACATTTCTTCTATCAGTCCATTAGGGTGAATGACACTTGTAATAACATCACATGCGGCCTTCTCTAAGTATGTATATTCAATGCTTGTATATAAGTCAGAATGATCAGGTAAAGACACATCGCTAAGACGTTGATGCCCTCCACCATCCCCTTTATAAGCTATTACGGTTCTTTCCTTTTTATCATCTGTATATAAATAAACTCTTGTTTCCCACCTATCACTCCCGCTATCTATATAAATATAGTTACCCAACTCATCTTCTATCTTATATAGCCGTCGCTGAAAATTTTGATAATGATAATGAAAAGTAATATATCTCCCGTGAGGAGAATACTTTCGATGTATTGTGCCTTCTTCCCAATCAATTATCTCTATTTCACCATTTTTGTGTACAACTTTAATCTGGCTTTCTGAGTAAAGGTAGTAAACTGCAATATCTTTTAGACGTCGATAGGGTATGTCAAACATTCCTGTTTTCTCATTCCACTCTATTTTAAAAGATTGGCCATTACTTAATGATAAGGTATAAGTATTCTTGTCAAATCTACTGATGGGTATAGCCCACCCTTGTCCGAAACCAATATCAGATAAGTTGTTCATACTATAACTTATCATTAATGTAAAGTCGGGACCCGCCAAGTTATTAGCCTTGAGTGTCATCATACCGACAGACACAGAGTATGTGCCCGTTCTGACGTCTACCCCTGAATTTATATATTCTGAAAAGTTAAAAGCATTACTTTCAATCATGTTTTTTATTTCTTAGTTAATGTCTACTAAATTATGTATAGCCTTATAGTATGTAACTTTTATGACTTAGCCGATGTTTAATGACTTTTATAATATTGATTACGGCAATTAATAACCATTAATTTTAATTAATGTTAAATTTTAATGGTTATATTATTTTGTCTTAATTATGCAATCAACAACATATTATTATTAAATGGTGATAATCACCACACATATAAGGATTATAAATGTTGTATAAAAGTAAGTTCATACCAACTATCTTTACAGGCGCCATTTTAATATCGAGTGGCTTAGCAAATGCTAGTAGTGCTGTAAAAAGCCTGCAAATAATAAAATCGTCCAAGAGTGGTTTGTTCTACTCTAACGGTGTTATGCAGTCAGAAGTCGGTGTACGATATTCATTAAAAGATGGGTATATACTGAAAAACGTTAATTTCAGTAATTATGATACATTGGAACCTATAGAAAACTATAAATGGTTCCATGTCGGCAAGAGTGGAAGAAATAATTATTTAAAATCAATTAACACACAATATTCTGATGATATATTAGTATCAGATCATCTATCAAGTAATGTTGATTCATATTATATTTCAGCAGATGAAAATTATTCTGACATGAAAGTATGTGTTAGCGTAGAGGCCACAAACGGTTTAAAAATCGAGACAGTATCAACCTGTGGTAAAAACTCCATAAATGCATTCCAAGTTCTCAGCGCTATTAAGCCTGTAATCTATGATAATCGTCATTTTAGGCTTGATAGAGGTCCTCGATTTGACCCTCATGATGGAGACCAATATTTTCGTGTTGACGCATTAATCGCCAATGAACGCTTACCCTCAATGACGCCAGACTTATCAAACCACACAGCTATGAAGCTCTATGACGAAGAGTCACTCATGCCCAACTCTCATATTTTTCCTCTATCAGATCATCGGCAGGGGAATACTGTTAACTATGCCGGCGCTCATTTTATAGATCATAAAACAGTAAAAACACTCTCTACTTTGACGCCAAGTAGAGGTAGGCTTCATGATTACAAAATTAAATATCCACTGAGTTCAGAGAGTGCTGTAGCAAACATATTAATTTATCAGACTTATCGAGATTATACACTTCTTAATGAGGTACTTTGTGATTTATCGAAATCTAGAGAGAATTACTTTTATTGTCTACTACACAATGGGAATCCTAATTATTGGCATCCTCTAGGAAAAGGTATGTATAACAATCACCTTTACGATATAAGAAAAGTTGAAAAGTTTAACCTGATAGATGTTTTTGGCACTAAACACACTGTTCAACTCGAATTAAAACACGGTGATCTTTACCTAGATTATTATGCAAACCAATAGATTATACCTAACAATTTATTAAGGATTCACTATGAAATTACTATGGATTTTGATTTTCACATTTCTTCCATTTTATAGCCAAATAATATCAGCAAAAATACCTGGACCACCACCAATATCTGGCATTAAGTCATTAAAGATAACAAATACCCATGATGGAAAGTTCTATGCCAATGGGAAAATGCAAACCGCTGTATATGTACAGTATGATCTTGCCAATGGCTATGAGGTGGAAGACATTAAACTCAAGCGCCTTTATTATCGTGATGATCTCGAAGATTATGGTTGGAGTTCTTCACAAGAATTAAATGAATATAAAAAGCAAATAACTGATAGAAAATATAACAATCAAGACTATAACATAAGCAACAATACAGAGGTATTTTATATATCAGCTGAATTAGGCTCAGAGTACGATTTAGATATTTGTGTTGAATTGACTGCAAAAAAGTCATCAACTAAGTCAATAAAGTCGACTTGCGACAATGAAACTGTTAATGCCTATGTTGCTCTATCCGCGATTCCTCCTTTTAAATACCTACCATCAGATTTTGAATTAGTTAGAGGTTCTCGATTTGAACCTTGGGAAAAAGATCAGAAGCATTATATGCGAGTAGACTCTTTAGTGCTGGCGAATAAAAACCTTGAACCAATCAAGAAGATACAGAACATTGACTCTATTATAGATTCAATGGCTTTAGATTTTTCAACTGATAAGGCTTTTATGTATCAACAAAAAATTGAAGTTGATGGGCTCCATGTTAGCTCAACACATAACTTCATTGTCGACAGACATAAATTGAATAACGTTTTTTCTATCTCTGCAAATACTATGGAACTTGTTTCTGCAACAGTTCATTATCCGATGGTAGCTAACCCCATTGTTGATGTAGTTACATATCAACGCTATGAAAATACTTTATTAGTCAACGACCTATTTTGTAAAGCAACGAAAAAGATCTATGATAGCTGGCTAGAAGAATCTATCTGGGTAAATGACTGCCAAACAATAGAGAGAGCAAAGAGTAAAAAAGGTTGGGAAAGGTTTGAATCTTACATCATCAACGATTCGATAAAAGATGATATTAAAGAACGCAGACTTACCCTTATTGATGAATATGGCACAGAACATCAAGTCTCTCTATTATTTGATGATGGTGATACAAAATTACATATTTACGAATAGTTATATCTCCGTCCCTTAGGGGCGGAGTTTATTACTTTCACCTGCTTATGATATAAATGAGCACTTAAATCGACAGCATGCTAATCTTTTCTCAAAAACACCGTGATTCAAGTGCAATTTATACTTTCTCATCATTACGTTATAGATAATTTAATATGCTTACTCAATTATCTAAAAGGAGTATGTATACTTGCATTTCTTGATGACATCGAGAGCTTAAGAACATGAATAAAAAATCCGAGTATATGAATACACTCGGATTTAGACTTCTTCAGAGGAACCTTCAACCGAGCATTTGTATCTTTACTGCCCAGCATTAACTCAAGGTTGGATTTATCAGTTATTAATCGTTAATTCAATTCGATTCCATTCAATTAACTTAGAACCTTTGCCACCACCAATACTCGTGCCACCTCCATCAACTAAAATCCCACCGTTATCTGTCGGGGCGAATGGAATCTCCGATTTCTGGTAAACAACAAATGGCGTGACTGTTTCCCACGATCCCGCACCTAAATCTTCTTTATTAAGGATACGGTACGTCATAAATCTATTCGTTTCAGTCCATATACAGTAGCTATTTGAATCTAGAGGCTTAGCTTCGATATTCTCGAGATTCTCTTCATAGACGTCTTTGCTACAACCAACGTACCGTTGTACAAAAACTCTAATCACTTTGCGCTCGCCTACAGAATCATTGCCGACAGGCTTCATGATTAGGAAAAGAGAATTGCCCTCTCCCCAATCTTTACGCTCTTCTTCCGTTGCAGGCAACACCTTTGCAACACCTGAAAAATGCATACTTGTTCGAGTTAGGTTTCTATACCTTGCATTGCCGTTAATAGTACTAGCTACAACCTCGTAGTCTTCTTTTAAGTCTACATCCTTACTTGACTGTCCTTTTTGAGGCGCCCTAACCATTACTTGCTTGACAACTGATGGTGCCAGTGACTGATAATTATTACTTTCTTCCTCCGAAACATGAAGGTCAAGTACTGTTTCACTTAGTAGAGGATCATAATTCAATAATGTTAACAAACCAGTATTAGGGCTAATCGATGCAAATTCTATATCTGATGAAGATTTGTTTTTAACTGCATAAGCACGTTCACCTTGTGCAACAGGTAATTCCAGTGACACTTCTTTTAGTGGTTCGAAATAAAATACCTCGTCATCGGCCGTTATACCGGGGTGCATCGCCTTCACCACGCTCGATTCAACGTCAAATTTCGACTCTAAGTAGTTCCTACTCTTTTTGGCGGTCACCATTAACTTATACGTTCCCGCTTTCTTAACTTTCAACTCCCCGCTAGTTTTATCCACCAGCTCTACAGGTGCATTGTAAGCATTTTCGAGGTAAAAGGATAACGCTGACTCCGCATTGGTTACGGTTGCAAAGACCTGTTTATGCTGCTCATAGTCAGTTTCTTCGTAGACCACTGATACCGGGTTTTCAATAGGCAATACTTTAACAGGAAACGTTGTTTTTGCTGGCTTAAAGCTATTTCCACCACTATCTGTAACTTCAACAATTGCTGTTCCAGCATTCAAAATAGTCATATCCCCTGTCTTAGCATCAACTTGAACTACATCATATACTGGATTTTTGGGGTCAATCTGAAAGCTAAGCGTTCCTTTTTGTCCAATTACGCTTGGTGCAGGTATAACAGGCCGCCCTTTCGCAAACTTTACTTCAAATTTTTGTTCTACCGAGATAGAAGAATCAGCTTCTGTAATCACTACAGGTAAAGTGTGTGCAGAAGACTGTAAGTAGTTTGTGCTTTCTAAACTAACAACATCAAACTTTACTGAGCCAGCACGTTGAACAGCAATACATTGCTCCTCTTTGTTAAAGCTTGCTATGCCCGTTTCTTGGCCTGAACTCAGCTCAATAGCCAAAACGCCATAATTACCGCTTATACCTGCTTTGCTTAATGGTATACATAAGTTGTTTGATGAAAAAGTTTCGCTAATTTGACCAACTTTAAAAAGCGGATGCGTCCCCTTTGCAACATTCACGATTAACTCAGCATCTGCTGATAAGTAATACTCACCACCATTATCTGTTACTTTCAGCTTCGCTGTACCAGCTTGGTTGATAACAAGCTTTTCACCCTTAATATCAACTATTCCTGTTTTACCTTTATAAGACAGCTGTCCTTTTTTCCCTGCAATCTGAGGGGTGATTTCACGTAAATGCGCCTCCTCACTAAATACATGATCCTCTGTCTTATTATTAAGCCCAGGGTGAGGTGCTTTCGAAACTGCGATTAAAAATAAGACCTGTGATGGCTCATAGTTTTTATTCTGCTGATCTATTACTTCTAGTAGTGCTTCACCAACACCAACAATTTTTGGTAGCTTAGTCACACTATCGATAACGATAACGCCGTGACCGTCAATAACACGATACTCAATAGGTCCCTTCGCATTGTTTACTGCTGGTTCTACCTTCTTATTAGGGGAGTATTCCTCTCTATAATTAGTAATTATTAGTTCAGGTCGCTCTGCAGGGACAATTTCGATTTTAAAAAATGCGATCCGTTCAGGATCAGAATAACTATCACCTAGTGTGTTAGTCACTTTAATCATCACTACGCCAACGTGATTTATTTGCATTTTTCCTGTCGATTTGTTCAACAATACAACAGTACTATTTTCATAGTCTTCTGCAAACTCATAGTAATAGCTACCTTGATCACCACCACTTAGCTTATTAGGTGATAATACTAGGCCCTCAACATATTCAAGTTCTAAGTCTGCATAGGTTAAACTATCTGGGTTTACTGCAACAATGTTAATAAACGATTTTATTGTTGTTTCTTCATAAAGATCATTACCACGATCTGTAATATGTACCTCGGCGCGCCCTACTTGTATTGGGGTTAGCTTTCCTGTAGCTGAATCGACATCTACAATTCCGAAGCTATCATCAGAGACCTCATAGTAAAGCGAGCCTTTCGCGCCTTGAACGGATATGAATTTATCCTCTTGTTCAATCGCTGAAATAACCATATCTTGAGCTGACAAATTATAGTTAGTCGTTTTACTCACATTTACTGCGAAAGATGTAGATGAGTTTTTATATTTATCACTCTCATCTTCAACATTAATACGCGTATTTCCAGTACTCAACACTGTAATTAATCCAGTCCTGTAGTTAACGGAAACAATATCTTTACTTTCACCCTCAGCTATTTGAAACTTCAACTTCCCAAATTGGTTTGTTATCTTTGGTGTGAACTTTGCCTCAGGCAAGTATGTCACGTTCAAGTCTTCAGCTTTTAATTGAGCTCGCTCTAATTCCTTCGGTTTATCATCACCAGTTGAAGGGTTTGATGAGTCACCACCACCACAACCAGTTGTTAATAGTACAGCTCCTGAAAGAAATATTATGGCTAACTTCTTCAGTAATAAATTCATTTACTTCTTACCTTTACTAGAGAGATCAAACAATATCATCTCGACCACTTATAAATAATATACACATCATCGGATGCTGATTGCGGTCATTATATAACCCACAAGAAACAGCCTTCAACTCAGATAGAGTAAAAACACATTTAATTAATATGAAGGCTGGCACTAAGGTTAACATTAAGATTTTAATATAAATTAACACTCATAACACACTGACATTAAACACATAAATAAATCACACCTTTAGATTTAAGTAATAGGGGTAAGCCTTTAATTTTCCAAACATCCATGTGAAAAAATAAAAATAACACTTTATTACTTTCAACTTAAAATAGATGCCCCCCTCTTTGAATTTTAATATACCTCTACACTTCAAATAACACATTAAAAAGATAAATAATATTATTATTCCATATGATAAAATGTGATTTACCCCATATAACAATTGTAGTTACATTTTTTATAGGTATTATACGTTGATATTATTTTTCAGGATTACACAATCTTCATCCATTCTTATTCTTATTCTTATTCTTATTCTTATTCTTATTCTTATTCTTATTCTTAAAACATACTAAATAACACACGAAAGTAACAGCATAACTATGATAGTAATTAAAAACATACACAAAGAAATTTCAACCACTGACAACATATGCATAAAAAAAACATTTTGGCGTTACGCGATCCCTTCAATAATTGCGATGTTGGTTAATGGATTATATCAGGTCATTGATGGCGTATTTGTAGGTCACTATGTCGGTTTTGAAGGTCTAGCAGGAATAAATGTAGCCTGGCCTATTATTGGTATTATCATTGGGCTAGGATTATTAGTTGGCATGGGTTCCGGAAGCCTAATATCCATTTATCGTGGTGAGATGAATGATATAAAAGCTCAACAAGCCCTTTTTACTGGGTTAGCCCTAATCATAATTGCTGGTATTTTAGCAATGTTCTTTGCTACTACCTTCACCTCTAATTTCTTGATTGCTCAAGGTGCGACTGGATTAACCTTCTATACAAGCAGCCAATATTTAGAAGTATTTAGCAAAGGTGCAATTTTCACTATTGCTGCTAGCGCATTACCAATGCTGATCCGAAACGATGATAATCCGAATTTTTCAACCTTTCTTATGTTATTAGGCACTATTATGAACATTGTGCTTGATTACCTGTTTATTGCCCATCTAGATATGGGATTAAGAGGTGCAGCTATAGCAAGTATCATTTCTCAGTTCACTATCACTATTATTGCCGTCTTCTACTTTTTTTCCTCATTTTCACAACTCCAGCTTCGATGGAGTGATCTTAAATTTAACTGTCATATCGCGTTAAAAACGATAAGTTTAGGTGCATCTAGTTTATTCATGTATGCCTATTTTAGTTTTATTGTCGCAATGCATAACAAACTATTTATGGAGTACGGTAGCTCTGTGCATGTTGGAGCATTTGCAATTGTAGGCTA
The DNA here is from genome assembly GCF_050336695.1 of Photobacterium minamisatsumaniensis. Taxonomy (NCBI): domain Bacteria; kingdom Pseudomonadati; phylum Pseudomonadota; class Gammaproteobacteria; order Vibrionales; family Vibrionaceae; genus Photobacterium; species Photobacterium minamisatsumaniensis. The sequence goes on from NZ_JAKJSI010000063.1 coordinate 9,770, forward strand.
CCTAATGACGATGTATTACTTATTAGCCGAAGGCGTTGCTAGCGGCATGCAGCCCCCTGTCAGCTACTATTTTGGAGCGGGTAAAACACATAAAATAAAAGCAACCGTTTTACTTGCAACCAGAGTGGTTGTGCTCACGGGTATTGCTTCAATCGTTTTCCTTAATATATTCCCTCATTACCTCACCGGTCTATTTAGCAGCAATGATCCCACCTTGGCAGCAGAAACGATCAAGGGAATTCGCCTTCATCTTTTTGCGATGTTCTTAGACGGGGTTCTTGCGCTTTCTTCTGTCTACTTTATGTCCGTAAATCAAGGAAACAAAGCTATTGCGATCTCGATCGGTAATATGATTATTCAGCTCCCGTTCTTACTTTTATTACCGAAATGGATTGGTATTGACGGTATTTGGCTGTCAGTACCACTCTCTAATATACTATTAACAATTATAGTTGCCCCCATAGTCTGGAACGACATTCAACGTAATCAAGACCACAACAGTCAACTCTCCACCGAGGCTTAAATTCTCGATAGATTCGTAACATTCAAAATGCCCGTAGTATGAATTTTTGGTGACCATGTAGTACGACTGTTAGTAAGATCTTGTACTACACAAGGTTTTTATATTCCTCTGGGTGCCCCAAACCGTTTATGGTTTGGGGCTGCGATAATTATTGCTTTGTTCGCTTTCATTACCAATTGAAAAATAAGACCAAGACCCAAATAGGTAATACTGCAGTGAACAGCCTTGTTGAGCGTTATACCTACTAATGTTACACTCATCTGTCGAAACGTTTCTACTTCTGAGTTCCCTATGACCAAACTAACAGAAAAACAAAAATTACTTGCAGGTATACCTTATATTTCTTGGGATGAAGAGCTAACCGAAGATAGAAGCAAAGCCAAAAAGTTATGCTTTCAAATATCTCAAACGTGCCCAACAGATAGAAAGTCACATCAAGAATTACTATCCCAAATTATCGGATATTCAACCGATGCATGGGTAGAACCGCCATTTTATTGTGATTACGGCTACAACATAAAACTTGGCTCAAACTTTTATAGTAATCATGGCTGCGTGATCTTAGATGGCGCAGCAGTATCAATTGGTGATAATTGTTTATTCGGCCCCAATGTTGTTATAGCGACCCCCGGCCACCCTTTAGATCCCGTTGCTCGAGCTAGGGGCGATGAATACGCAAAAGCAATCACAATTGGCCATGATGTTTGGCTTGGCGCTAATGTGTCGGTATGCCCTGGGGTCACCATTGGCGATAACGTTGTTGTGGGCGCAGGTAGCGTTGTGGTTAAAGATCTGCCATCGAACTCAGTGTGTGTCGGCTCTCCTGCTGTGGCTATTAGGGCTATCACAGAAAACGATAAAGCCTGTCATCAGTAATTTTCTTATATGCATGACAAAGAGCAAGCGGATAAGCAACTAAAATACAAGGTCATAATATTTGTTTAGACGGAAACATAATGATGACTATACGCACTTGGGTAACCTCTTTAATTAGTGCTAGCGTATTTTTATTCGCACCGGCTGCTTTGTCAGAGTCATTCATTACCATAGGTACTGGTGGTGTAACAGGTGTTTACTACCCAACTGGCGGCGCCATATGCCGCTTAGTTAACAAAGACCGAAAAGACCATGGTATAAGATGCTCGGTTGAGTCAACGGGTGGATCAATTTACAACATCAATACGATTCGGGCTGGCGAGTTAGATTTGGGGATTGCTCAATCCGATTGGCAATATCACGCCTATAACGGAACCAGTAAATTTGAATCTAAAGGCCCGTTTAAATCGCTTCGCTCAGTATTCTCTATTCACCCAGAACCTTTTACGGTTGTAGCTCGGGCTGATTCCGGCATTAAAACATTTGCTGACCTTAAAGGTAAGCGCGTCAATATTGGTAATCCGGGCTCAGGTCAGCGTGGCACCATGGAAGTGCTTATGGCGGCACTAGGCTGGACTGAAAAAGATTTTACTTTGGTTGCTGAACTCAAAGCTTCTGAACAATCGAAGGCACTTTGCGACAATAAAATCGACGCCATGGTTTATACCGTAGGCCACCCTAGCGGTGCAATTAAAGAAGCAACAACATCTTGTGATAGCGTAATAGTGGAAGTCGCTGGTCCTGTTGTTGACAAGCTGGTCAATGAAAATGATTTCTATCGGGTCGCAACTGTACCGGGGGGCATGTACAAAGGGTCAGAAAACGATGTGAAGACATTTGGCGTGGGGGCAACATTTGTGTCTTCAGCCGCCGTGGATAAGCAGCTTATTTATCAAGTCGTCAAATCTGTATTTACCGACTTTGATACATTTAAAAAATTACACCCTGCCTTTGCCCATTTAAACAAAGCTGAAATGACGACAGATGGGCTCTCTGCACCTTTGCATGACGGTGCAAAGCAATATTATGAAGAAGCAGGGTTAATCAAAGAAGAGTAATACCAATCTGGATAATATTTTAGTCTATCAGGCGATGACAGCCTGATAGACACTATTAATGATTGCCATTAAATATCGGCGCCGCTGTTACCTATAACAACAACCTATAACAACGCTTAGCGTTACTAGAAGCGAAACCTAAAGCCTAATTGGCCTTCCAACTCTAAATTGACATCTTCAACAACATATAACGTTGGGCCCACTTCGCCATAAAACTCAAAACTGTTAACTGGTACTTCAAAGCCAACACCGCCACGTACACCTAACTTATTATGCTTCTTATCGACATACTGAGCACCGACGAATGTATACAAGTTATTCATACCAGGGTCATTAGTAAGTGATCCTAAATTAAATGTCTTATCGAAAGCCAAACCAAAGTCATCAATGCCCAATGAGAAACGTAAATCATGGTGCTTATACTGAATACCAGACATTGGGCTACCAAAAAACATACCCAAAGCTTGTGAAGCCTGTGCCTGTATTGGTAATGCACATAATAAACCTAAGCCAATTAACGCTTTTTTCATGACGATACTACTGCTCTATTCAGACGAAATTGGTAGTAACTTAACGAGAAAGTTCCCAAATTTCGAGCCTGACTAGGCAGATATGACATAACTTTGACAAATTATGAACGGTGTTTAATAGAAGTGTCAGTGATGAATGCGAATGGTTTTTACGCAAAAAAGCGTAAAGTGCCGCTTAATTATTCGCTAATCATGATTGTGCTTAACCAATGAAAAAACGGGGAAAAAGATTGTTCCCCCACAAATAGCAAACGTTTGCGTGAGTACGAAAATACTGTATGATTCTAGGTAATTTGACTACACCCAGTAAGGAAATTCGATGTTAGGGTCTGCAACAAGTCTAAATGCTACACGTGTGCTGCTTCTTGGTTCTGGTGAGTTAGGTAAAGAAGTCGCGATTGAATGCCAACGCCTTGGTCTAGAAGTTATTGCCATAGATCGTTACGCTAACGCACCAGCTATGCAAGTTGCACATCGTAGCCATGTCATTGATATGCTTGACAGCGAAGCATTAAAACATGTTATTGAACTTGAAAAGCCACATTATGTAGTGCCTGAGATCGAAGCAATTGCAACAGAGACATTAGTCGAGCTTGAGCGAGATGGTCTAAATGTCGTACCAACAGCAAATGCCACTAAACTGACCATGAATCGTGAAGGTATCCGTCGCTTAGCCGCTGAAGACCTATCTATCCCAACCTCACCTTACGAATTCTCAGATCAGTTTGACGACTTTGCAGCTTCTGTTGAACGCATTGGCACACCTTGTGTTGTTAAGCCAATCATGAGTTCATCGGGCAAAGGTCAAAGTGTTATAAAAACACCTGCAGACATTGAAACTGCATGGCAGTATGCACAAGAAGGTGGCCGTGCTGGCGCTGGGCGTGTCATTGTTGAAGGCTTTGTCGAGTTCGACTATGAAATTACGCTTCTTACAGTAAGAGCGGTAGATGGTATTCATTTCTGTGCACCAATAGGTCACCGACAAGAAGATGGTGATTACCGTGAGTCATGGCAGCCACAACAAATGTCTGAATCCGCTTTAAAGGCCGCACAAGATGTTGCCGAGAAGGTCGTTAACGCGTTAGGCGGCTATGGCCTATTTGGTGTTGAGCTATTCGTGAAAGGCGATGAGGTCCTATTCAGTGAAGTATCCCCTCGCCCACATGACACTGGTATGGTAACGCTTATCTCTCAAGAGCTCTCTGAGTTTGCTCTTCACGTTCGCGCTTTCCTTGGCTTACCTATTCACTCGATTAATCAGTTTGGCCCATCAGCATCAGCAGTTGTTCTTGCAGAAGGCGTATCAAGCAATATTCGTTTTGATAATTTAACCGCTGCGCTTGCACGCCCTAATACGCAAGTACGCTTATTTGCAAAACCTGAAATCAATGGTCGACGTCGCTTAGGTGTTGCTTTAACCCGCCGTGACAGTGTGGAACAAGCAATTGAAGATTCAGTTGCAGCCGCAGCGGATATAAAAGTTACCTTCTAATTTGTGACGCTGTCACTATTGATACGTAAACATTAAAAAAGGAGCTAATATAGCTCCTTTTTTGTTAACTCTGACCCGTCCTAAATAAGCTCGCCTAAAACCATAGAAGGCATTAGTTAACTTCAATCAGCCACACTTCTTCAGCAAAACGAGTAAGGCCACGCTGACGGCGTGGGTGTGTCTCATCAGCATCGTAACGCCCCAAATGGGTGATCTTGCAGTTGGTAAACAATGCTTCAACTTCAACACTTGGTACAGAGAATGGAGGCCCATCCATTTCATTTTGTGGGTAATCGAGAGTAACCAATAAAATACGCCCACCCGGCTTCACCAGCGACAGAAGCTTTTCTACATACAATTTACGCATTGACTCAGGCATTGCAATCAACGCTGCACGGTCATAAACCACATCGGCTGGATCTATTTGCGTTGAAAAGAAGTCGCCACAGTAAATACTGATTTCATCAAATTCATACAAGGTTTGGTGGTTACCAAGCGTTGTTACCATTGGGGTATAAAAATGCTCAGTAAAAAAGGTGCGTACAGCAATATCACTCAGCTCAACACCAATCACTTTGTTATGCTTTTCAGCCAACCATGTAAGATCGACCGATTTGCCACACATAGGGACAAATACAACGTCATCTCGGTTCGCATTCACCTGTGACCAATACTTCGTTAAAGCAGGGTTGATGTCATCAAGGTGGAAACCTATTCGGTTTTCTGCCCAGCGGCTATGCCAAAATTCTGCATCCATTTATTCTTATCTCTTTTATGTGACTGACTGTCTTATACCTGAGTTATACCAAAGCACCCTACTTCAGACAAGTTTGAAGGCCTATTAAAGCGCCCAGAGCCTCGTCTAAGGTGTTTTCTCATCACACTCCACCCCAAGTTCGCATTTCAGCCAAAACGTTCAAATAACGAGCTTGGAGAGCTTTAGATACAAAAAAAGATGCCTAAGCATCCTTTTTTGCTAATTGGTTTTTATTTCTAAAAACCAATTAAAATCTGTTCTTCAACTTTTCTTTCTATGAGAGTCATTGAATAAACGATATTGGGTCATCGGAATTATGAAATTCGGAATAACTTAATCGAGTCTCGACGTACCGTCACACCACGGAAAGTCACAGGCTCTAACAACGTCATAAGTTGCTTAGAAACAAAAAACTTACCGCCGTAGCTACGATCGCCACCACGATTCACCCAATCTGCAAATTCATCTGCCAAGTTGAACATAGAGTTTCCAACAAGCAGAACCAACACTTTAGCGACTTCACTGTCATTCTGTTTATTAAACTCCGCGTCACGAACTTTCTTACGGTATTCGTCGACAATTCTTTCTAGGCATTCAAATCTGCTCATAGTACACCACCACAAAAAAAGAGGTGCGGATACTACTGCTACACACCAATGAAATCAACCCATACGGGGCTGATTATTGGCATATTTRTATGTTTTTTTCGTTCTATTAACAATATCTACCATTTTAACCATGCAAATAACGATATATGTCATGTTTTAATGCACTAAAAGAAGTTACATTACAAATATACCTTTGTGGTTTTTCCTACATTTTCAGCCATTCATTGAGAAGGTGAACCAATGAAAAAACAAGTAAATTGCGACCTTCTTTACTCCAATTTAAACGTGGAGTTTAAGACCATAAAAGCCATGGTAAACATTTACTGTAAAGCTCACCACGATCAAACTACGCCTTGTAGCGAATGTGACGACTTTTTAGACTATGCCTATACTCGCCTAGATCGCTGTCCATATGGCAACAACAAGCCGACTTGTAAACTGTGCCCTATTCATTGCTATAAACCTGACTATAAAGCACGTTCTAAAGCCATCATGCTTTACGCTGGGCCAAAAATGATATTCAAACATCCGATTTTGGCGATTAAGCACTTACTGGCTGGCAAGAAAGTCGTTGATCCCAAGCCACCAGCAAATGCATCTAATCGGCATAAACGTACTGCTCAGGCGCGCTCTAAATAGTGTGCTTTAAAGCACCAGCTACTGGTATCAATTTCGGTAATAATCGACAACTTGAATTTTAGAAATGGCATCACTGCCCGCTAATGCCATTTCAAATGTGTTTTCATCGACAACCTTAACTGTCGAGCCCATTTTTCCAGTCACACTCACGCCCTCAATTTTTTCGAAGGTTTTTGTGTCACTGTAGTGCATATTGACTGTAATTTGAGTTTCCATATTGGCTGATAATTCAAATTTACAAATGCCCGTTACACAATAAACATCAAGAGTATTTGCAGTAACCTGTATTTTCTCGACGTTCTGTATTGGCGTCGTTGTTAATTGTAGTTCTTCACTACAACCCGTAACGAAGGCTAACAGTAGAAAAACTATCCCAGCTTTCATTCCTTGCTTCACACTATTCTCCTTAATTCTTATTTTTACTGATTATAAAGTGAAAGAAAACATAGCTGCAACGCTGTTCTCTATATCGCTCGCTATCTCGTGGATCGCGGCACATAACCAGACTTTTTATACGCTTATTTTTTGTTTTCGTGACACCGTCTCAAAGTTGTCTTCTCTATACTCTTATTGCTAGGTTATTAGACATAGGTATGGATAAAATCATGACATCAAATGGTAGCCAATACACCCTAACTACAGAGCTAGTCAGTAGGAAAATTCATGTCTTACTATTTTTGTTATCTTTTTTACTGACACCCTTTGGTTATTCCCAAGACGTTCATCATGATACTAAATGGATAAAGCCATATAAGATTCTATCTCCCGATGAAATAGCTGAAACATTGCCCTACTTCCCATCTAGAGCCACTACAGGTGGGAAAACACTCACTCCAGATATGTTTGAGAAACCTGAGGTTTGCCAAGGTTGCCATAGTGAAATTTACCAACAGTGGAAACGTTCTGCTATGGCTAATTCATGGGACGATCCCATTTACCAAGCCTTATTTAAGCGAGCCAGCAAAGCAACCGACCAGCAGATAGATAATTTCTGTATTGCTTGCCATAGCCCTATCGGCATGACAAGTATGAATGGCAGTGCAAAAATGATTGATACGAAAGAACACTTGCCAGGCGTGAATTGTGAAGTTTGCCATAATATCAGTGGAATTACGGGACAGGATAATGGTGCTTATGTTCTTAGCCCTAATAAGCAAAAACACGTAAAATTAGGTCCACGCCGTGATGCCTCATCACCTTATCACCAAACCGAATACTCTGACTTGCATACACGTTCAGAGTTTTGCTCTACCTGCCATAATGTTTCTCATCCATTCAACAGTACACCCATTGAGCGTACCTACGATGAATGGCAAGAGAGTGTTTACAATGAACAAGGAATACATTGCCAAGATTGTCATATGACACCTGGCCCAGGAATCAGTAGTAACCCAGGTAAATCGGCCATCATGGGTAAAGAACGTGAACATATTTATTCCCATGAATTCACCGGCGGTAATTCAACCTTACATAACTACTTCGGTGAACCTGAAAGTGCCGAGTTAGCTCGTTCAATGCTTCGATCTGCCGCTGAAATTGAATTTATTGATTTACCTGAGCAGATGAATGCAGGCGAGCTCGTTACAGTGAAAGTAAAAGTAACGAATGTGGGTGCAGGCCATAAGTTACCCACGGGATTTCCTGAAGGCCGTGAGGTATGGGTTGATTTTACGGTATCAAGCCCTGACTCTTCCATCATTTACCGGTCTGGTGCTATTGAAGATGGTCATACTGAAAAAAACACACGAAACTTCAAAGTGACTTTAGGCGATAACAATGGGGATGTTGTGGAACTGAATGTATGGGAGGTTGATCGAATTCTATCTGATACAAGAATCCCACCTAAAGGCTACTCCATTGTTGAATATACCTTCTTAATACCCGAAGGGGTTACCCAAGATATGACATTAAGCGCCACGTTAAAATACTGGCCATTTTCGCAAAAGTTAGTGGATGAGTTATTAGGAGAAGGAGAGCTTGAAGTTGATGTTGTCGATATGACCTCTATTACAACAACCATCGGTGTATTAGATAACCGAACAACCCTCATCAACAATGGTAATTAATCCCAACTAAATAGCCGTAACAAAAAACGCCGGATTAACCGGCGTTTTAATTCAAGCAGATTTAAATTAATGCTGCACTGTTAATGCATCTTCAGCATCTTTATTTTGTTGTTCCAACTCTTCGCCTTTGCGTACCAAATTAGTGATCACTTTTGATAATGCCAGCGTCACAAACACCATGACTACAGCCATAATTGCAAGATTAAAGAAGTAGCTGGCATACACATTCTCTATAATATCTTGCGTCAGCACTTGGTCTTTCGGTAACGCGATACGTGTTGAAATAACCGCCGCTAAGATCCCACTTAACGAGAGTGCAACAGAGCGCAAGCCAATGGCGAATGCCGACAAATAACGCGGCACCATTTCAAAAATAAAGCCAGCCCCCAAAGCGCCCACAATCAACTCCGCTAAAGATTGGAAGAAATGTACCCATAAAATCCAGTCTGCAGAAATTTTGCCTGATTCACCAACAAAGTTGGTTGATAAGCCCAATAAGGAAAACGATATAGCACTAAACAAAAATGCAGCAGAGAACTTAGTTGGTATGGATGGGTTGAAACCTTTTCTCTCTAGCCAGCCGTAAATGAAAATAACTGGGCCACCTAGTACAAAACACCATAGCGGGTTAAACGCAGCGTTTGACTCAGGGCGAATAGGAATAAAGCCAAGTAAGCTGTCTCCCATTAGGTTTATCGCATAGATGTTCATCGATGTTAGCATTTGACCGTAGTAAAAATAGAATACGATCATAATAAAAATCATGATAAGTACAGCCAGCATCTTATATTGAAACGCTTTGGTTGCACGAGTTATCTCAAAAACAAAATAGCCAATTGCGCTGAATCCCAAGGCGTATAATAAATACTTACCAGCATCTAAATTCGAAAACACCCAGAAAACCAGTCCCAGCATGACTATAGAGCCAGCAAAAAATATAACCCATACTTTTAAGCTTACTGAGCGTCGGTCAATATCATTACCCGATGCAATAAAGTGGTCGCGGAACAGTACAAAAAGCACGAGCGTAATAGACATTAAACCGGAAGCAATATAAAAGTTACCGCGATAAGCAAGAAACGCCACCATAAAAGGAAATAGGTACTTAGAAGCAAACGAACCTAAATTATTTATCGAATAGTTTACAGTTAAACCTTGCTGGAAAGCATCACGATTCGTGCTTGAATATGAGTTGCCTAATAATACCGTTGGGCTTGTGGCCGAAAGCCCCCTAGCATAACCAATCAAGGCGATAGCAAAAATACTCAATGGAATATTTAGGCTACTCGCCCCTATCCCGAGTATAAAAAAGCCAACTGTATAGGTTGTATAGCCGATATATACCGCTCGAAACGAGCCTATATATCGATCAGCAACAAAACCACCAACAGCTGAAAATACTGGTCCAACAGCGCCAAATGCCCCCATCATCATAATGGTATCGGCTTCGCTATAATTTAGTTCAACAAGAAAATACTTAGTTAGTAGTACATATGTACCGTAAAAAGCAGCTCCCCACAGAAACTGCCTTAAGATTAACACTCTAGCTATAAAAGGGAATCTAGTGTTTGCATCTTGCATGATATACTCCTTCAATACAATGCACTGCAAAAACTAGCATTGAGCAACCGTTAATACTGAGATCAAGTGCAACAAACCGCATAGAAACACATTGATTAACGTGAAAAATTGCTTTTATGTGAGATTGAGGCAGAAAAGTAAGTGACTGTCGTGATTTTCCATATCTAGCACAATCTACTTCGTTAAGTGATTGTGATATAAGAAAAGTCCCATTATTATCAGAACCAATATCACCATACCCAATAGGAATCTACACATGAAAGGCATACTGTCTATTCAATCACACGTTGTATACGGCCACGCAGGCAATAGTTCTGCCGTGTTCCCACTACAAAGAATGGGGTATGAAGTCTGGCCTATTCACACCGTACAATTTTCAAACCATACGCAATATAAAGAGGGCTGGACGGGTCGTGCTTTCCATGCAGATGACATCACCGACCTTGTTTCAGGTATGGCAGCTATTGGACAACTTGAGAATTGCGAAGCAATTCTGAGTGGTTATCAAGGCAGTGCTGAGCAATGCCTTGCAATAAAAGATACGGTAGAAAAAGTAAAAGCTGCAAACCCGAGTGCACTTTATGTTTGTGACCCTGTCATGGGAGCACCAGATAAAGGCTGTATCGTTGCACCAGGCATCGCTGAGCATCTTATCAACACCTTAATGCCAATGGCTGACATTATCGTGCCTAATCAATTTGAGTTAAGTCAGTTTGCTGAAATGGAAATTCACTCACTGGAAGATGCAATGACAGCCTGTAAACGTGCTTTAGCCAAGGGGCCGAAAGTCGTGCTGGTCAAGCACCTACACAGTGTTTCTGATGAGAAGTTCTCGATGATGCTCGCGACTCAGGATGGTTGCTGGCTGGCACAGCGTCCACACCTTAAGTTCGATAAACAACCTGTCGGGGTTGGCGATTTAATTTCTTCGTTGTTTACTGGCCAGTTACTCGCGCGTAACAACCCAGAAGCAGCCTTTGCGCACTGTAACGATGCTTGCTATGCCATTTTAAAAGCAACTTCTGATAGAGGTGAATGGGAATTACAAACTATTGCAGCACAAAACGAAATTGTAGAGCCGACAATTAATTTCACTGTCACAGCATTATAGTTCCAGCACTATCTCGTCAAATAGCGAACAACTAATCAAATTGTTCGCTATTAATGCGAGTAACTACGACCATCAGTAGTCACCATCATCGGTGATGACCGACTCATTATCCTTTTTGTTCGCCTTCATACCACATTGCGTACATTTATACTCTTGCCCACCGCCTAAACCGCTAGCAGCCCCGAGACCAAAACACAGCCTGAAAAAGTATTTAATCTTCGACTTCTTGCATCCATCACTCTCTTTATGCCTATTATTACAATGTTCCAAATTGTAATTAATGATCTCATGCGCTGTGACCTTTTTGCATGCTGAGCACTGATTTGATACTTATTCAAGCTCACACTTCTATCTCCTGTAACTATCGTTTATCGGCTCTCTATAATTACCACTACAGTTCAAAGCACTGATTACGTATACTGAAAGATTCAATGTATAGCGATTTGGTTATAGAAAATATGATTACCCTCACTACAAATTTCGGCGATATCGATATTGAGCTGAATATGGACACTGCACCCGTTAGTTCAAAGAACTTCTTAAAATACTGCCAAGATGGCTTCTATACTGGCACTATTTTTCACCGTGTTATCAAAGGGTTTATGATCCAAGGTGGCGGATTTACCAAAAACATGCAAGAAAAGCCAACTCGCGCGCCTATCGTTAATGAAGCTAATCGTGGACTAAAAAACACTATTGGCACAATTGCCATGGCAAGAACCGATGCCCCCCACTCAGCTACAGCGCAATTCTTCATTAATTTAGAAAATAATGATTTCCTTGATTATACAGCGACCACAAACCAAGGCTGGGGCTACGCCGTTTTTGGTAAGGTAACTGCGGGTATGGATGTTGTAAATAACATAGCAAATACCTACACAACATCGAAAAATGGCCACGATGATGTACCACTTGATTCAATTATCATCGAAGCCGTTACAATCAAATAATATCAATCAGTGCCGCTCTTTTCTGTGGCACTGATTTTGCGATTATAACTTTCGACCAAGCCGTTTTTCTATTTGACGCTTTTCCCATTCAGCCCCAAAAAAATTGAATACTTCGAAAGCACTCAGACCATGAGAAACAATACCAATTCCCCACCCCATTGCTGGCCACCACGCCCATATATAGCTAGGATCTGTCATAAAGTTAATCACAAATAACATCGTAATAACTAAACCATATGTGATTAGGTGGGAGTAAAATCCTTTAATCTCCCTGACTTGTTCAATTACTTTTTTCTCTTCACTAGAAACCGTTAATTCATCGTTCATGCTTGACTCCATTTTAAGGTCAGTTACGTTAACTTCAAAAACAGCAGCCAAAGCATTTAACGATTCAAGACCAGCATTCTGCCCTCTTTCTATTCTCTGAATTGTCCTAACACTTAATCCACTTAGTTGAGATAGGTGCTCTTGAGACCAACCTCGTTGTAACCTCATTTTTCTAATAATCATCGTAGAATCCTTCCTGCTGTTTAGATGAATACTATCCTTTAGCCCAACCTATCGGAACGACACAAGCACGACAAGAACATGACAGTTCTTTAAAATCAATATGATAAGAATGAAAAGATGCATAATGTAACGTCAACATTAGTAAAGCACCTTGCAAAAATAAATGTTATCACTCTTATCACAATAAAAAGAATTATGGCAATAACAGTGATGTAATTAAATGTCTATTAGGAGGGATATTTAATTTTGCGACCAATAATACTTAAAGGAGTATACTCAAGCTACTTCAAGGTACAGGTTTAAGTGGGATACCAGCTCATTGCTATTTTATTAAAATTAACTCATTCAACATTTGTAGTCGATACCGTTAAGATGGGTTCTACCTGTATCACATTTCCTGACTCAGAATTCTCAATATTTTCTTCTTCAAAATTTAATGCGGCGATTGCCTGCTGCTCTAGCAAATTTAGCGTTTTTAAATCTGATTGGTTATGTGACAGTGACAAGCCAATTAAAATACCTGCAATTAGGCAAACAGGCGCCGCTAAGCTTCTTATAGTCACGATACACCCCATCGCAGCGACCGATATTAATGTCGCGATGTAAATATTCCCCTCAACATCAGAGTAAAAAGCCACAAATAACGCAATAAATTGCAGTACTACACCCGTTGTTAATAGAGCTAGTTTCATCACACGCCTCCACTCCACTATCATACTTTCATCAAGTATAGGCACATAAATTTCTAGTCTAAATATTTAATTCTATGAAATTATTCAGTATATATTTACAGTATGAGAGCCAGTTAAAGTATTTCAAATGTTAGTACAATGACTAAATGACAGTTTTATGAATGGATTTATGCAGAGAATACAAAAAACGACGCAGATCACAGTTTTATATTCACAATTATGAGAAATTTGATCTAGGCTTTATTTACGAGAAAAAAACGCAACACTCTTACATTTGTCATAAAAAGGAAATATATGCAGCATAATGAAATGATCAATCCAACCCATACTGGACTAATTACTCGCACCGCTCTGACTGGTTTAGCTTTCATGGTCTTCGGTTTGTTCCTGATGTAATAACTAATTTGGTATCTCCGTGTGAAAAACCAACTGATGTATTTGCACTGTAGACAGTAATAAAGGCATGAATTTAATTTTCATGCCTTTTTATTTTTACCTCGACACCAGCTCACCCAATGTTTTCAAATGCTAATACCTGCTTCTCACCAGATATTGCTTTTTGTGGTAAATACACTGAAAATGTTGTTCCTTTGCCAAGGGATGATTGCACTATTATCTCCCCCCCTATACCACTAACAATACCTTGACTAACCGATAGCCCTAAGCCCGTACCACTTCGTCTTGTCGTGAAAAATGGGTCAAATATACGTTGTAAGTTCTTTTCTGAAATACCGCAGCCATGGTCAGTAATATTCACGATCGCGCCTGTAATATCACCTTGTTCGTTAACCCAGTCTTCTGTCGTTACACGCAATATTCCTTTATCGTCCATGGCATGAACACCATTCATTTGCAGATTAACCAAAACTTGTAATAACTGATGACGATTCACTTCCACCGAGCATTTTGCATCCAAAACGGATTCGATTTGAATATCAAGCTGCTTTGTACCCGTTCTTACTAACGTTAGGCTTTCTTCAACAATTGGGTTCAAATGCTGCCATGTCACTTCATCTTGCACACCACCTTGGCGGCTATATTGAAGTAGACTTCGAGTTATATTGCTTATTCGGTCAATTTGCTGATGGATAGCTTCTAATTCTTCTTGCACTTTTTCGGCGTCATCACCTAGTTCAAACTGAAGTAACTCAACATTGCCAAGGATAACCGCCGTCGGGTTATTAATTTCATGGGCAATGCCGGCAGTTAACTCACCGAGTGCCGCTAGTTTCTCGGTGCTCACTAGCTTACTCCGCGCCTGATTCAATAATTTAATATGCTGCTCAAGTTCTTCCGTTTTTTCTCGAAGGCTTTGGGTACGTTCTTTTACTTTATCTTCTAATTCTAATGATGCTTGTTTAATCACGTCATTACGCAGTTGTAGTTGATCAAGTACAGTATCGAACTGTCTCCCCAAGATCTCTAATTCATGGCCTGATGTTAGGTTTAAGGGCCCAATACGGCGGTCTAAACCAATCTTAATGGCTGATACTACCTGATGCATTTTTTCAATCGGTAAGAAGAGATCCCTTGCTCCACGGTAAACAATTATTCCCGAGAGCAATAACACGGCAAGAATGCCTGAACCGAGTTCAACAATATTCATTAAATAAATTTTTATTATGGGCCATTCAAGATAGCCCGTGTAGAGCATACCTATTATATTGCCATCATGATCCTTGAGTGGTTCATAACCCGAAACGTACCAGTCATCATAAACAAAAGCCCTATCAACCCAAGTTTCACCGCGCTGAAGCACCGACTTTGAAACATCATCAGATACCCGAGTGCCTACTGCCCTCCCATTTAACTGGCTGCTATCAAGCGGTACATTGGTACTAACTCGAATGTCATTCATAAATAACGTTACTGTGCCAATACTTCCCTTTGGCAAGGTATCTGATGCATAAACAAGATCGCGCATTCGATCTACCAACAACGTACTGTTATTAAGCAGCATTCCACCATCAACAATCCATTGGAGTTTACCTTGTGAGTTGAAGATAGGAATTAAGCTACGGCTTACCAAGCCACGGGTAACAATTCCACTTTCATTTAACAATGGTATTTGCGCTCGTGCAGGTAAATCGGGGTTGAGCGAATCTAACTCATAATCTTTTAAAGTCTGAAAGAATGTTTGCTCTTCACCACGCATAAGTAAACGGCGGTTCACTTTAGAAAACCCACCTAATGCCGAAGCTGGATGTATAACAACAAAATCTAAATCGTAATGGCTCGGCTGCAACTTCACCCAATCAATGAGTTTGGCTTCATCATTGCGCAGCAAGTGTTGAAAATCATAAGATTCTGTTAATGCTGTCAATTGCATCCGCTGCTCTTTTTGCAATAACACCATACTATGGTGGGCAACGGCGAGATCAGCTCTTACATTCATTAGCGCACTTTGCCATGTATACATCACAGTCCAATACATGGTTAATGCAACCAAAGCCAATAGCGTAATAATGATTGGTACAGAAGTCAGTAACAATAAGCGATAACGAACCATGGTACGAAAGCGACGTACCCACATTAAAATATACTGTTTCATTAATGCCTATTCCCTGTTAATTGTGAGGGATAAAAACAGACTCTTCAGCCCAATCTTTGTATTTTCTTTCCAATGTTTTACGCGCTACCCCAAGCTGCCTTGCTGCAGCCGATTTATTCCCCTGATGCGAATCGACAACCTGCATAATGTGCGCTTTTTCGACTTCTTTTAGCGTCCAATCAGATGGGTAACAAAATGCTTCACCATCTACACCCTGACACTGACACAGCGCTTGAGCATCGGCGGGCGATACTATCGTCACATTGTCAGTCATGCTGCTGTCTGCTGTCATCGGTATTGTTTCAACGTCTTTATCACTACTGACAGGAAGACCAGATAACTCACGCCAATAATCTGCTGGCGGTTTTCCTAGCAATAAGCAACGCTCCATCATATTACGCAACTCTCGAATATTACCCGGCCAATCATACGACTGCATCGCCTGAATATCCTCATGCGTCCAACTGACAGGTTTAGAGCCAATGTCTTTCGCTAATTGCTGGGTAAAGTGGTGGGCTAAAACAGGTATATCATCCAATCGCTCACGTAGTGAGGGTAATTCAATGGTCAGTACATTTAGTCGGTAGTAAAGATCTCGGCGAAAACGCCCTTCTTCGACTTCAATCTTTAAATTTCGATTCGTTGCCGCGACAATTCGTACATCAACACTCACTTCACGCTCTGCGCCCACGGGGCGAATTGCTTTTTGTTCTAGTGCCCGTAGCAATGACGATTGCATAGACATTGGCATTTCACCAATTTCGTCAAGAAAAAGTGTGCCGTTATTGGCAACTCTAAATAGCCCTTCCCGTCCTTTTTTAGCCCCGGTGAATGCCCCTGAAACATGACCAAACAATTCACTTTCCAATAAATCGGATGCAATAGCGCCACAGTTTAACGGCACAAAAGGACCGCTACGTTTGCTGATTTGATGAAGAGCCCTTGCCACCAGTTCTTTACCCGTGCCCGACTCACCTTCAACCAATACAGCGGCTTGTGATGGTGCAACTTGAGCAATTAACTTTTTCATCACCAATGTACGTGGTGCATCACCGATAATATCAACAGGATAGCTACGCGAAACATCACGTTGTAACGCAAAATTTTGCCGTTCAACCAGCCGACGCTCAATACAGCGGCTCACTGATTGCATCATCTGATTTAAGTTAAATGGTTTTAAAATGAAATCGGAAGCACCAGCACGAAGCGCTTGAATTGCCGTATCAAGATTTGCATAGCCGGTCATAAAAATCACGTCACTGCGCCGAGTTGACGGGTCAAATGCTTCATGCCACTCGATACCAGAACGACCTGGTAAGTTGATATCGACAATGAGTAAATCAAAATGACAGCGTTTACGAATTTCTTCAGCTTCCTCAATGCTGCCCGCAACATCAACTTGGGCGAATTGTTTGCTCAACGCTTTTTTTAGAATAGCGCGCATCCCCGGTTCGTCATCAACAACAAGTACCGAAACGGCTGACCATGAAATCGTGGTGTTCTCAGACATAAATACATAATTTAGCTATGGTTATTGATGAGACATTTTGTCTTATCAACATAATGTCTGTCAAAGTTGTTTCTAATTGTTTCTTGTTTTTTCGTGGGCATTTAACCTATTTTTGTTTTAAATCATTACGTTAAATAAATTTTCACATATAAAATGTTAGCGTTCATCAAGTTGGCACTTGAATTGCTTATACAGGCGGTAACAGCTTGTGCATTCTATAACCACGTTAGTTGGTGGTTAGTTTGGTACTAGAACTCTATGTATTCTCAAATGACTAAACTGTCAGGAAGACCTATGAAATTATTAAAATCAACGCTTGTTGTCTTAACCCTTTTCTCTGCGACTGCACTTCAAGCAGCTGAAGACATGACTATCCGCCTTGCAACAACAACCAGTACTTACCATTCAGGGCTATTAGATTACCTATTACCAGCATTTAAAAAAGATACCGGTTATAGCGTAGAAGTGCTGGCGGCTGGTACCGGCAAATCACTTCGGATGGGACAAAATGGTGACGTTGATGTCGTTATGACACATGCGCCTGAAGCAGAAGCTGATTTTGTTGAAAAAGGCTACGGCGTTTTACCTCGTAAACTGATGTACAATGACTTTGTTATTGTGGGACCAAAATCTGACCCAGCAAAACTGACAGGCATGACAGATGTAGCGGCAGCCCTAACCAAACTTGCTAATGAAAACGAAACATTTGTCTCTCGTGGTGACGACTCAGGTACGCATAAAAAAGAACTGACATTATGGTCACAAACAAAAATCGAACCTAATTTTGGTGGCTATAAAGCAGTAGGACAAGGTATGGGTCCCACGCTGAATATGGCATCAGAACTACAAGGCTATACCATGACAGACCGTGGTACTTGGTTGGCATATCAAAACAAATTAGATTTAGAGATCGTGCTTCAGGGTGATGATCGTTTGTTTAATCCGTACCAAGTCATTATTGTCAATCCAAGCCGCTACCCTGATACGAATTATCAAGGTGCTAAGTCATTCAGTGACTGGTTAGTCAATCAAAAAGCACAGTCTCTGATTAACAACTACAAGCGACATGGCGAACAACTTTTTGTCGCGAGCGCGATTACTCAATAAATGGATATATGGCAAACCACACAACAAGCGATCCAACTATTACTGAGCGGTGACGGTGCTCTGTGGGGAATCGTGGGGGTTTCTTTTTCCGTGTCTTTGCTGGCAATAGGCATTGTGCTATTGCCAGCATTGCTGATTGGCTTCGCCCTCGCCTATGGAAAGTTTCCTGGCCGATGGCTGATTTTATCGTTATTTAATACTTTTCAATCGATTCCAACAGTCGTGATTGGGTTATTGCTTTATATGCTTTTATCCCGCTCGGGGCCTATGGGTGATTGGAAAATGTTGTTTACGCAACAAGCCATGATTCTGGGTCAAATCCTCATTTGTTTTCCGATCCTTGTTTCAATGATGCATGCAGCCTTTCAAAACAGCGACCGCCGAGCTTGGGAAACATCCCTTACACTAGGTGCAAGCCTTCCACGGGCGCTTATGAGCCTGATGTGGGAAAGCCGGTTCCCGTTGCTAGCCGCTGTCATTGCTGCGTTTAGCCGAATCATTACCGAGGTTGGCTGCTCGATGATGGTTGGTGGTAATATATTAAATTCAACACGTAATATTCCCACGGCAATTGCATTAGAAAGCTCTAAAGGTGCATTCGCCCAAGGTGTTGCCTTAGGAATGGTGCTGCTGATTTTGGCACTCGTACTAAACTTTCTTTTATCTGTTGCTCGTGGTAAAGCCCACTTGCGCACAAATTAAGTCGGGGAACAGGTAATGACTCAACTCTCTATTCAGGCTAAAGACCTTTCCATACGGTTCAAAGACCGCCTGTTGTTTCACATTCCTCAACTTTCTATTGGCCCTAAAGATGCTATTTACCTTACTGGTGATAATGGTGTAGGTAAAACGACGCTATTAAAAATACTGAGTGGGTTACAAAAGCCAACTACAGGTGTTGTTAGCCTTGAAAAACAATCACTACTGCGCCGCCTTTTTAGCACACAGAGCAATGGCGGTGTTATCTATATGCATCAAACACCTTACATGTTTGATGGCAGTGTGATGGATAATGTCTCTTATGGCCTTAAATTCACCATTCGAGACCGACAACAACGCCGAACTGAAGCTATTAATGCCCTTCGTATGGTAGGGTTAGAAACCTTGGCAGACGAACATATTTCTGTTTTATCTGGTGGCGAGCGCCAACGAGTGGCAATGGCACGCGCTTGGGTATTAAAACCCGGTGTGCTGCTAATGGATGAATCAAGTGCAAGCTTGGATCCTGAGTCTATCGACCGACTGGTTGTGCTATCTAAAGATTTACTCTCACGAGGAACAAGTTTAGTGATCACAAGTCACCAGAAAAATGCACTTACGGCATTGTGTCGTCGCCAATGGACAATTACTGATACAAACTTAATTGAACGTGCTGAACTGCATCTTGTAGACGAGGATAACGATAGCTATGCCTACGCCTGAAAACACTAGCTGGGTCATTTTAGCTGGTGGACAAGCAAGCCGCATGGGCGGCAATGATAAAGGGCTAGTTAAATTAGCCGGCCGAGCCATGATTGAGCATGTGATGGACACTCTCAAATCACAAACAAATGCCATCACAATTAACGCCAATAGAAACGCATCAACTTACCAACAATACGGTGCTGTTTTTGGTGACCACATCCAAAACTATCCAGGCCCTCTGGGTGGCATGCACGCGGCACTTCATCACTTAAGCTCTGACTGGGTGGGTTTTGTACCTTGTGACTGCCCACAACTCCCTCATGACCTCGTTAGCCGCATGGCGGAGGCTTGTGACGAAACAACCGATATCGCGGTTGCCCATGATGGTGACCATATTCAGCCAGTAGTGACACTACTGCATCGACGCATACTGCCAAAGTTGGAAGCATTTCTCGCAAACGGTGACCGTAAAATCATCTTACTCTATAAGCAATG
The DNA here is from genome assembly GCF_050336695.1 of Photobacterium minamisatsumaniensis. Lineage (NCBI taxonomy): Bacteria > Pseudomonadati > Pseudomonadota > Gammaproteobacteria > Vibrionales > Vibrionaceae > Photobacterium > Photobacterium minamisatsumaniensis. Next base: position 30,233 of record NZ_JAKJSI010000063.1, read on the forward strand.
CAATATGATCACCGTTGATTTTAGCGACCAGCCTAACGCATTCGTGAACTTAAACACCCCAGAAGAACTCGCACATTTCGGACAAAATTTATGAGTCAAATTACAGCAAGCCTTCCTCTTTTAGGCTTTGCCGCATGGAGCGGAACAGGCAAAACAACGTTACTTGAAGCCATGCTACCAAAGCTTGTTGAACGTGGCGTACGTGTTGCCGTAATAAAGCATGCTCATCATAACTTTGATATTGATAAGGAAGGCAAAGACAGTTATCGACTGCGTAAAGCAGGCGCAGGTCAGATGCTCATTTCTTCTCGTTACCGCCGCGCAATGGTGACAGAGACACCGGAAGAAGAAGCGAACTTGCCACAACTGATTGCCCAGCTCGATCAAACTAAGCTTGATTTGATTTTGGTCGAAGGCTTTAAAAAGCTCGATTTCCCGAAAATTGAGCTTCACAGAGAAGAGGTCGGTAAACCTTGGCTTCATCCAGAAGACAATAACATTATCGCTGTTGCTGCCGACATCACAGCCGAAACACAACTACCACAACTTAATATTAATGATTTGGATAAAATCACTGATTACGTGGTTAACTTTGCCAAGCAAGGTATAACAGCCCCACTCAGCTGTAGCGATCTCGACCCTTCAGGCATGCTATCTGTCGAGCAGGGGCGCGAAAAGATATTGAGCCAAATCGTCGCACCTTCCCTTGCTGAAAACGTTGCGCTTAAACAAGCGCTGGGACAAATTGTCGCAGAAGACATTTTATCCCCAGTGAATGTCCCTCAGCACACCAACTCGGCAATGGATGGCTACGCGATTCGCGGCGATGATATTGAGCGAAATAGCTATCACGTTGTTGCTCAAGTCATGGCTGGACATCACTACGATATGCCGCTGGAACAAGGTGAAGCTGTCCGCATCATGACAGGTGCACCCGTACCTGAAAATGCTGATACCGTTATCATGCGTGAGCAATCCCAACAAGATGGTGACACCGTTACCTTTGACCTTTCCATGGGGGCAATCCGCCAAGGACAGAATGTGCGTCAAGCAGGTGAGGATCTCGCGCTAGGACAAGCTGCAGTACGTGCTGGTACACAAATTACGGCCCCAGAACTTGGAATGATTGCTTCACTAGGCTTAAACACGGTAAGTATTCGCCCTAAAGTTAAGGTCGCTATATTCTCGACCGGTGATGAAGTACAACACCCTGGCGAAGACCAAAAACAAAATTGTATTTACGACTCTAATCGCTACACACTCCATGCCATGTTGACCAAAATCGGCTGTGAAGTGATTGACCTTGGTATCATCGAAGACAATGAAGCATCACTAGAAGCAACGCTTACAGCGGCGAGCGAGCAAGCAGACTTAATTTTGTCATCGGGAGGCGTATCAGTTGGTGATGCTGATTACATCAAAACGGTGCTGGACAAGTTAGGTCAGATTAATTTCTGGCGAATTAACATGCGTCCGGGCCGACCGCTAGCCTTTGGTCAGATCCAGACGAAACCCTTCTTCGGTTTACCCGGTAACCCTGTCGCCGTCATGGTCGTCTTTTTACAATTTGTAGAGCCTGCTATTCGTAAACTTCAGGGTATGACTCATTGGGAAGCGACAGCATTCAATGCCATCGCGGAAGAAAAGTTACGCTCTCGCCTAGGCCGCACAGAATATAGCCGTGGTTGTTATGGCATAGATGCAAATGGCCGCCTAACAGTAAAATCAACAGGCCAGCAAGGTTCGGGGATTTTACGTTCGATGAGTGAAGCAAATTGCTTAATTGAAATTATGCCTGAACAGCCGGGTATCGAGGTAGGAGAAACAGTGCGTGTGATACCGCTAGTCAATCGTATATAACGCGTATCGAACAAAAAAACCCAGCTTCAATGCTGGGTTATTGCTGCACTTCCGATCAATGTTTCTTTCCTGTTACTGCAAAGTATTATAGCACTCAGCAAGCTGCATTTTCATACTGCTTACTGAGTGCTTATTTTTTGCAGCTTCCGTGCTACTTTATTTTCCTGAGCTTCTACACGTTTAGAAGAAGAGTACTCTTTGGTACTTCATGTTTACTCAGATAAAGCAACCCTAGCCAAAGCGCTGATGGCAACCTGTCTGTATAGCAGTAATG
>NZ_JAKJSI010000064.1:0-31332 GCF_050336695.1 Photobacterium minamisatsumaniensis
CCCATTAAACCTATGAATAACAATGATTTTTATTTGAATTAAATTGCCTGTTTCTAAATGTGAATTTATTCACTATTTAATATACAAAGACTAAAGAACCATATTCCTATGTTATAAAAACAAAAGTGTGATTAAACACATGCATATTATAATAGACAGTTGATCTGGATCATATTCATTACAATTGTATAACGATACGTTAATTATGAAAGGGAGTTGTTTTAGGAGTAAATTGTATGGAACTAAGAAAAGATCCTAAATGTTATACAGACTTATGCTTGAATGGAAAGTGGTTTCACCATGATCACTGTACGACGAAGGCTTATATGTTACATGGTGGGGCTTCTTACGATATTGAATTAAACAAAATGCCAACAACAGAAAGTGAATTAGAAGAACTGTTAATGCAAGCACTATAGTGTCCGTAAAGAAGGCGTTACTGTATTCATATAATAATACGATATTTAATAATGACAAACTCAATAATACTGGCCAACACACTTCTTGTGTTGGCCAGTAAGTATTTTAACTTTTGCAATGATGCATAGTTAAGGTGCAAGTGTTAAAACTTATACCGCTGCCTCTCTCGTTTTCCACAATGAACCAACAATTGCCGCTGTAATTGTCAGAACAATAACGCCTAGCGATACTGGTGTTGGAATAGCATAGCTTGTTTCCATTAGCAGCATCTTGATACCAATGAAGCTAAGAATAAACGCCAGTGCAGGACGTAGGTAACAGAAGCGAGTCAACATGCCTTCTAGTACGAAATACAAAGAGCGTAAGCCAAGCAGGGCAAATACATTTGCAGTTAATACGAGAAACGGTTCTTTTGTTACAGCAAAAATTGCTGGGATAGAATCAAGTGCAAACATCACATCGGTCAGTGCAATAACGGCAATGACGATCAGTAACGGAGTTGCAATCCAGCCTTTACTGTCTTTAGTAAAGAAGCGGTTGCCTTGATATTCATCACTGACACGAAAACACTTTTTAACCAGACGTACAGGCAATGAGTTTGAAAAGTCCTCTTGCTCTTCTTCATCTTCTTTCCATAGCTTGTAACCGGTATATAGTAAGAATGCCGCAAAGATATATAAGATCCAATGGAACTGGGTCAGTAGCTCAGCACCAACAGCGATCATTATGCCACGTAATATCAATGCACCAACAACCCCAAGCATTAACACTCGTGGTCTAATTGCATTTGGTACTGCAAATTGAGCAAAGATCAGTGCAAAGACAAACAAGTTATCGACACTGAGCGACTTCTCTAACAGGTAGCCTGTTAAGAATGCCGTTGCTGCTTCACTGTTTGTATAACTACTTTCTGGTGACATCAGTGGCCAGTATAAGTAGATAACGAGGTTAAAGATTAAAGCCAGTGCAACCCAGAATAAACTCCAGATAGCGGCTTTTTTGATAGTGACGTTGCCACCACGGGTTTGATATAAGTCCAGCGCCAACATTAATACTGTTAGAACAGCAAAGCCTTCGTAGCTTAATAGGCTCATCATTTTCTCCTTTCACGATCGCGCGAAAGGGGCGGGTATGAAATGCCAAGACCTTCCGCGCATTAATAACACTACACAAATGTGCATAAATTAATGGCGTTGGTCTCGTCAGAATGGTGTAACGCAGATGCTTACAAATCCACCCTCGGCTGCCGGAAGCATATGGCTTCGAGATGACGACAGACGAACAATTGGTGACTACTCCCCAAACACGCGCATTCTAAGAGCTAGCTCACATTTATGCCAGCATTATTTTGCAAATAAAAAAAGAAATTACTGTCATCAAGTTTTCATACTGTGCAGGTAATTTAGGTATAAATTAATTTGGTCTATACCACTGCGAGTAATGAAGGATGCAAAAAGAAACTTCGGCTTTTCAGCCTTTTTGGTTTGCTCAGGCAATGGGCATTGAAACGTCTAGCCAGCCCAACGTGTTACAAAATGATGTTGAAACTGATGTGTGTATTGTCGGCGGCGGTTTTACCGGCTTATGGACAGCCATTAATCTTAAACAGCAACAACCTGATTTAGACGTAGTGGTGATTGATAAAGGGCTATGTGGCAGTGGTGCATCCGGTCGAAATGGCGGGTGTATGCTGACATGGTCAACAAAATACTTATCAATGAAGAAGTTATATGGTGAGAAACAGGCTGCTCAGTTAGTCGCCGCATCAGAGCAAGCTGTTTATGAAATCGAGGATTTCTGTGAGCAGCATGATATTGATGCTCAACTGCGACGCAATGGCACGTTATATACCGCAACCAATGAAGCGCAAGAAGGCACAATGGCTGGGGTATTACAGGCATTGAGCAAAGACGAAATTAATAGCTGGCAGTTGTGGGAAAAAGAACGCGTGCAGCAAGATGCTGGCTCAGCCTTACATCGTGAAGGCTTTTTCTCGCCAGCAGCGGCCAGTGTACAGCCTGCCATGTTAGCTCGCGGGCTAAAACGTGTTGCTGAAAAAATGGGCGTGAAGGTATATGAAAATACGCCGATGGAAAGCATTAACACCGATATTCCCATTACAATTACGACCCCAAAAGCTGAGATTTTTGCTAAGAAAGTCGTGTTGGCCTTGAATGCATGGATGCTAGAGCAATTCCCTGAGTTTAAACGCAGCGTCGTTTTGGTTTCATCAGATATGGCAATTACCGATCCTATCCCAGAAAAGCTTGATGCGATGGGGCTGAAAGACGGTAAAACGGTGGTAGATTCACGAACTTTTGTTCATTACTACCGCTCTACACCCGATGGACGTTTAATGCTGGGTAAGGGAGGAAATCATTTCTCATTTGCCAACCGGATCAGCCCGCTATTTGATCAACCTAGTCGTTATCAAGCCATTTTAAGGCGGTCATTTAATCGGTTATTCCCATCATTAAGTAATCAAAAGTTTGTTACTACGTGGACGGGCGCATCTGATCGCTCTACAACAGGAATGCCATTCTTTGGTCGAATGAAGCAGAATCGGGATATTGTGTATGGTTTAGGCTATTCCGGTAATGGTGTTGCACAAACATGGATTGGTGGAAAAATCTTAGCATCGTTATTGCTCGAGCAAGACAATGAATGGACGCGATGCGGGTTAGCAACTGGCCCCAAAGGCTATTTCCCACCAGAGCCGATTCGCTGGACTGGCGCGATGATGGTGCGTAATGCTATCCGACGCAAAGAGGCCGCGGAAGATGCGGGTTTAAAACCAATCTGGCTAGATACGCAGTTGGCAAAGTTTGCGAATGCGGCTGGTAAAGCGGATAAAGCTTAACGTTAAAGTGCACCCTCAAGAAAGAAAAGAGGGTAGTGACGTGGGTTAATAAATTACAGTGGGATCTGATTATATCAGGTCCCACTTTTTGTTTAGTTATTCAGTTATTTACAAGGCTAACTGTCAATATGTCAGAAGCGGCGAAACTAAAGTGTATTGGTGGGTTATGACTAATAGTTTGATACTTTGTTTTGACTTGTTTTTGCCCCTTTTCAATTTAGTGCAATTACTCAGTGATAGGTCGTGCCACTGGAATCACAGTACTTTTGCTCATGGTTAGCAGCATCGAAGCTGTGGAAGGAAACTCCCAATTCCGCGCAAAATCGACTGCTCTTAACAGCAATTTATTACTGCATGAATATTCAAGTACCCAATAAAGCTAAATTCGGGTTAGTAGTGAGTAGGCGGGATTCAGCCAGTAGTCTGGTATGTTCTTTCTGTTGATACCAGTTATTGAAAACCAGAGCCAGTCTATCAACAGTATGAGTGCCAAACTCATAATCACGATAACGGTTGTTCAAATCGAACAATCCACGAGGATCATTTAGGTTGTCTTTGAATCTGATTATTGTCGAGTGGGCGGTAGCAATCTTGTATCTTGAGTCTATGCTTGCATACAGTGGGGAGTTGTTAAATGCTAATCTTAGCTTTTCCCGTACATCGGATAGCAAATCATCTGGCATAAATCCCTGAAGGAGAATGCARCTGGGTGAGGCAGTTATTCCCTTAAAATGAATATCAAAAGAACCTGCATCACAAAGGGCTTCCTTAAATACTTTTACATAATCCGATGCACTGCTACATGACAAAGTATAGTTTTCAGTGCAAGTAACAATCGATAAAACTGTTAGGTGTAAATCGGACTCGGGCTGATAATATTGCTCTGGCTCTAAGGCTTTGACCTCTTGTTGAAAGTTGGCTATTTGGGATGCAAGTGGGCTGCTATGGCGCAAATACGAAAGTGCAGTAATACCTCTACGGGTATCGCTTGAGTTGTTAATCATTGGATCAGGTTGATACTGTTTGGCATCCATCGCCTGTGAAAAACTGTTCCACATTTCATCGTATATGTTTTTTTCTTCTGTCATTTTTCTAACCATATGGAGCTTACTATAGGCAGTAGTAAGGTATGTTATTGGCCACTACAGTACAGGCCAGCAAGCTAAGATATCCCAGAAGTATAAGGGTAACAAGCAAACTAGATTTCACACGAAATCTTTAGTGAACAAAGCCTCCCAAAACTGCTCAAAACGGCATTTCTATCTGACAACCTCTGCTTGCATTTTTTATGCAATTTCGTTGGGCAAGATTAGGCGTTAACGGACAAATGAGTTAGCTACTCACTTGAGTTAACTGGTGAAGATCTATCTGAATACATAGTTCAATCTCCTATTTACTAGAAAATTTATCTCGGTACTCCCTCGGTGTCATTCCTTTGTAGCTCTTGAATAAGCGATTGAAATTTGAAGTATTATTGTATCCAACCATTTGGCATATATGATTGACTTTAAGGCTAGAGGTTTCCAACAACCTAGCAGCATGGCTTAATCGTATTTTTTTTAACCGTTGACTAAATGTTTCGCCAAAATGACGAATAAAAATACGATTAACCGTTCGCTCACAACAAAAAACATGCTGAGACAAATCATGTAACGATATATCTTGAGCATAATGCTGATTCAAATATTCAGATAGTGCTTCAACTCTATCTTTTTCAGACTCAAATTTAACATGTTCAGAAGAACCTAAAGTCACGGGATTCTTGTCTTGAGTTACCACTGAAAAAACACGAAACAGCACCGATAGCTGCTCTAGGCTAGAGGTTTTATAATCAATCTGGTTGATGACTGTTTTCACTTCTACAGCCGTTGGTGGGGAAAATTGAATGGATAAGCCATCGCCAAGTATGCTGGAAAGCTTTCTCATTTCCTTACAGTGCATCAACATATTCGACACCCATTCTTTATCAACCCATAGGCTGTACCTCTCGGGGGGAAGCTTTTTGCTATTAGCTACTAACCCTTTTAAATCATGGGGTAATTCTGGTGGAATCAAGAACAAAGAACACGAAGTGACATCTATATCAACACTTCCAATCCTTATTACTCCTTGGTAGTGATCCAGCAATAGAAATTCAAACTCACTGTGAAAATGAGGTTTCAATAACTCTAAGGGAGAGTTATCTAAATGATGCCTCCAAGAGTAGCCTGGACGTATCAAACTTTTCGTAGGTATAGGTCTCATTCTGCCTGGCACCGATAAATACTGTCTTTAAATGTTGTCGAAATAATACCACCTAATGTCCTGATAGTGCGCCTAAAAGCGCGAAATATACCGAATAATAGACCCAAGAGCTTAGCTAACCTCGAAAACAAAACTAACAACAACTTAAAGAGGTTGAAAGAATGAAGAACTATGCAAAATTCATCTTTGATATGGATGGAACACTTGTCGATTCAAAGGATGCTGTCGAAAAAGCATGGAGTCTATGGGCGCTAGAACATAACATCAATGTTGATCGTATTTTAGCCATATCTCATGGCCGCCCAGCAGACGAAGTCATCAAAGAGCTGATGCCTCACCTTAACATCAAGCAAGAAGTCGCTAAGCTGGAAGCAATAGAATTGAACAATGTCGATTCTGTAAAACCTGTACGCGGAGCCATCGCTTTCTTGAACAAGTTAAACGAACACGACTGGGCAATATTTACTTCTGCGCCAAGGGCATTAGCAGTCCAACGATTGATGGCTGCCTCAATTCCAGTACCTCAAATATTGGTTACTGTAGAGGATGTACAAAAAGGAAAGCCTGACCCAGAAGGCTACAAGCTAACGGCCAAAAAACTAAAAGTACTCCCTGAGCATTGTCTTGTTTTTGAAGATGCTCTAGCAGGTATACAATCCGCCCTAAGCGCTGGGTGTGATGTTGTCAATATTACCGCTGTTGCGCCTGAACAACCAACTATAGCTGGAGTTACGTCAGCAAGGGATTATTTTGATGTATCAGTATATCTAAACGACCACTTCATTCAGGTATAAAACTATGGTTCAACCAAAAGTAAGGAACATTGTTTTCGACGTTGGCAACGTGATTGTCCGTTGGGATCCTTTAGAAATAACTCGACTCACTTTTGTGGAGAGTGAAGATCATGAACAACTTGCCAAAGCAATCTTCCAATCCCAGACGTGGGCAGATTTGAACAAAGGACTCATATCAGAAACAAAAGCAAAAACTCACTATCAGCAAATACTCGGGTTATCAGAGCGGGAGTGTGAACAGCTATTTTATTATGTAAAGCAGACTCAACGTCTAATAGTCGGTTCAATTGAACTCATTCAACACATTAAAAGTGCAGGTTATGGTGTTTATGCACTAACGGATAACGTTCACGAAATAGTATCCTACTTAAAGTCAACCTACTCATTTTGGCCGCTATTTGATGGAGCGATAGTATCAGCGGATGTGGGCATGCTGAAACCTCAACCAGAAATTTATCACTCGTTACTCAATAAGTTCGATCTTACAGCTTCAGAGACCGTGTTTATTGATGACATGCTTTACAATGTGGAAGGAGCAAAGTCTGTTGGTATGTATGCAATTCAATTTGAAGATATAGACCAATGTGAAAAAGACTTAATTTCTCTAGGGCTGAATATCTAGGGCGTTTTAGGAGCTGTTCCATTTTCATGTACATCAAAAAAATCTGCATAAAGCGAATCCGATGCCATAGATAGAGATTGCTTGGTTTCGTCCATTTTCGCGCATATCAGCCATCGTAAGAAGCGATGGCTGTTTGTACTTTGGGATACTAAAAGTTATCCGTGAAAAGCTAAATTAGTAAACTCACTGACTCAGTTTGTCCAAAAGTGTGTTTCCCTCAGTAATGACACTAAAGCACGCTACTGTGTGATCACCCTGCGCTGCAATACTTCTTCACTCTATAGATCAGATGCTATTTTCATTTGATAAGTGTACACTTATCAAACTCACATCGAATTTGGACTTACCTTGAAAGAAAACACTGAAAAACGCTCTTGTAGTAGAGGCGGATCTAGGCCGGGCTGTGGTCGCAAGCCCGGTGAGAAAACGCGTCCGGTACGCTTACCTGAATGGTTGTTGGATGCATTAGAAGATATCGATGACCCTCGCCACTGTATTGTCAAAGCTTGCATTGAACATTACGGCATTGAACCTCCCCGAAAGAAAGAGTCACATGACTAAAAAACAGTTTATCGCGCATTTTCTGCGTATGAATCGCAAATCATATATGCTTGCGATTGTTTTCATATTTCTCGTTAACTGGCTTCAAGTCGAAATTCCCCGTTATATTCAACTGTCGATTGACCTGATTGACAGTGCATCTTCAGCCGAGCATCAACAGCTTAAAACGTATGTTGGCATTGTTGTGGTGATGGCTGTATCTATGACGGTGGTTCGAATTTTTTCTCGTATTTATGCGCTTAACCCAGGTCGAATCACCGAGGCGGCATTAAAAAACATTCTTCTGAAAAAGCTGAATCGTTTGCCAAACAGTTTTCATGAAAAGTTTGCGTCGGGAAAACTCATTTCAATTATTAATAATGACCTGAATGGTGTCCGTCTATTTTTTGGTGTCGGTTTTCTGCAGTTTTTTAATGCCTTGCTTGCGCTTTCGTTAACGCCGTTATGGATGTGGCGTATCTCACCAGAGCTGACACTCTATTCGGTAGTGCCTATTGCTATTGCTTTCGTGATTTTTCGTATTGGCTTTAAGCGAATGAAAAAGCTTCATATGGAGCATATGCATCGCTTGCAAAATCTCTCAGCTCAATTGATGAGTTATTTAACTGGCATCGATTTAATTAAAAGCCAGCAAATGTCACCTTGGGTGAAGGGCGAAATCGAAAAGCTCAACCAGCAATTACTTCGTTGCCGACTGCAGATCACACGCATTCAGGTGTTTTTTATGCCGGTATTAGATTATGCCAATGATCTGATGAAAATTATGATCCTTGGTATTGGGGGTTATATGCTGATGGATCAGCAGCTCACTCTCGGTGAAATTACCGCTTTTCTTACCTATTCAGTATTGCTTGCGATGCCGCTAATGCAATTAGGCCGAATAGCGACTATTTATCAACGTGGCATGGTCGGTATTGAAAGTGTACAGACCATTTTGAATGCTGAAACGCCACAAAAGGATGTAGCATTACTACCTCAATCAGACGTTGAAAAGTTAAAAGCTAAAACGCTTTCGGTTCGTAACTTGAGCTTCAGCTATCAAGATAAGGAAGCGTTAATTCTAGACAACATCAGCTTTGATATTCCACCGGGTAAAAAAGTGGGCGTATTGGGGAGTATTGGTGCTGGTAAAACAACGCTAGTGAATTGCCTTAATCATCATTTAGATGTGCCAGAGGGCACTGTTTTTATTGGCGATACAGACGTGACAACGTTCTCCCGTACGGATTTACGTCGTTATATAAAAACAGTGACTCAAGATCCGTATTTATTCTCTGCAACCGTAGAGGAGAATATTCGTTTTGGTAGTCGTGGTGCCGATATTGCTAAAGCTCAGGTCGATGAAGTACTGGAACTGAGTCAATTGGCCAGCGATGTTTACAGGTTTGAACAAGGTGATCAAACACTGGTTGGTGAGAAGGGGATAATGCTGTCTGGTGGCCAAAAGCAACGCTTGAGTATTGCACGCGCTCTGCTTGAACCTTGTGATGTGATTATTATGGACAATGTACTGTCGGCTGTCGATTACGAAACCGAACGTAAAATTCTCGAAGGGTTATTTGAACGTTTGGATAACCAGTCTGTATTGGTTGTATCTCACCGCGTTAACGCACTTGAATATATGGATGAAGTTATCGTGCTCAATGAAGGGAAGGTTATCGCGAAAGGTAATCATGCCACTCTACTTCAAACTTGCCCTTATTATTTTGAAACGTGGCAACTGCAACAGAATGAAACGGAGGCGGCAGCATGTTAAACGGCATTGATGTTAAATATTTAAAGCACTTTTTCAAGTTTGCCAAAAAATACAAAGGCTCCGCAATACTTGGCATTAGCATGCTTCCATTGACTGTGATTACCAGTCTATTGTTCCCTTGGCTCATTATTCAGGTCATTGATGTTCACTTGTCGCAGGGGAACACCGATGGGTTGTTGTTGTATATCTTCTTCCTGCTCATTGTGCTTATTGCAAACTATGTTGTTGATACAACCTATTCATACAACTTGCGCAAGACAGGTCAGTACACAATTACCGATATGCGTTCGGTGCTTGTTGATCGCGTACTTAAGTTGCCACGTAGTTATTTTGATAACACACCGACAGGGGTAACACTTTCTCGTTTAACGAGTGACTTGGAAACCATTGGTGAGACGTTTATTCAGTCCATTGTTGGATTGGTGAAAGACACGCTCAATACCATCGCGTTACTGGTGATGATGTTATTTATTGACTGGCAGCTGACACTGATCGTCTTGGTTGTTATGCCACCAGTGATGTACCTAACTGTCTATGTTCGTAATCGTCTTCGGGCGTTGTATCAGGTCACACGCTCGACGTTGGCACGTGGTATTGGTTTTTTACAGGAAGTCTTACTAGGAGTGAAAACCGTTCAGCTTTATCGTGCCGAAGAAGAAGTTGAAATTAAATATAAGGGATTTACTGATGAGTTTTTAAAAGCTCAAAAGAAGGTCAATAAATATGACGCCATTTTGTTTGCCTTTATTTCCGGGGTTACCTCTATCACCGTCGCACTGATGATTTGGTATGGTTCCGGGCAAGTCATTCAAGGTACGGTAACCTTGGGTGTGTTGATTGCATTTATCAATACGCTGGAAAAGGTCTTTGTGCCAATTCGGGACTTTACTTCCCAAATTGCGTCTATTCAAAGTTCGTTTGCCGCTTTTGACCATATTGAGGAACTTTTTGTCGAACCAACAGAGGAAGAAGGGCGTAACTTGCATCCGGCACATAAGGTTGAAAAACAGCTAAGCGAGTTTGTTAGTCTTGAGTTCAACAATGTCAGCTTCCGTTACAAAGATGATTCACCCTATGTACTGAAAAATGTGTCATTTTCTTTGGAAAAGGGGCATCAAATTGCACTTGTTGGTTCAACCGGTTCAGGTAAGTCGACTATTATGCGTTTGATATCAAAAACGTACCAAAATTACGAAGGCAGTATTCTTTTAAATGGTATTGAGCTTTCTCAAGTTTCAATTGAGGATTGTGCTCATCTATTTTCATTGATGATGCAGGATGTTCACTTGTTTGAAGAGAGTGTGCACTTCAATATTGCTTTGGGTAAGACGGATATTTCACGAGAGCAGGTAGAGCAGGCTGCACGGTATGTTTATGCCGATCACTTTATTGAGCAACTTCCTAAAAACTATGACTTCTGTTTGGATAAAAATGGCTCAAATCTTTCAGTTGGTCAGACTCAGTTGATATCTTTCGCTCGTGCTGTCGCACAGGGCGGCCAGGTAATGATGTTGGATGAGGCGACAAGTTCTGTAGATTCCATAACCGAAGATCTGATCCAGAAAGCGATGCAGCGTTTGTTCAAAGAAAAAACGGTGATCGCCATTGCTCACCGTCTAAGTACAGTGCGTCACTCGGATATCATTCTAGTGCTAGAACAAGGTGAAATCGTGGAAAGGGGCAACCACCAAGAACTGATCGCTCACAGCGGTATTTATGCAGGTTTGCTGAACGAGTCTATTCTGAAAACGGAAGAGCTGACAGTAGCTGCAACTTGATTTGATAAAAGTTGGTGTGAAGGTACATAAATTGCTGCAATTCGTTGTTTGCTTAGATAGTTGTGATGTTTTCTGTACCTTCAACAGCGATTACCTGAAAAAACACTGAGCATAATCTTGATGGCTACTTAAGCTGTTATTGTTTTGCTGCAGTATGTGACAATACTCCTATCTTTATTTTCTGTGTTTTTGTTGGACATACGTTGTAACACAACATATGATTTTTCACTGTTCAAAGCACTTAAGTTATCTATAATCCGGAATATCATTGGTAAAGGTTAGTTAGATCTTGATTAAACACTTTTATATAGTCGTTGTGTTATTTGTATTATCGCTTGGTGTGAATACCGCGATAGCACAAGAGCAGGTGACATTTAATAAAGTGGGGTACCTACTAACAACGAATGACGCTGAACCGAGTAAGGTTAACGACCAGCTGCAAGGTGAGCACTTAGAGATTGTTGCTTTAACCCAAGAAGATGATCGTTCGGTTAACAATGAAATGTTTGATGGGTGTATTCTAAATGCTCTACGGCGCCTAATTAGCACCGATCAGTATGCGAGCATGGGCATAGTGCCCGAATATCACCTTATCGTGTCATTTTTATCTCCTGCATTGCTAGAAATGGCCAGGATAAAAGTAGTCATTCCTGATACAAGTTCTCATTGGATCAGTCGAGTTTCTTCACCTCTTTCTCGCCTTGCGGGTTGGAAAGATGGCAATACATTGTATACACATAATCACTCCCGCCTTAGCTAATTATCTCTGATCAATATCGCCTGATATTGAATGCGTAATTTGTATCATGCGATTTAGTTTAGCCATATTTGAATCTATCATTGCATGTCAGTTGATCTCGTTTTTAGAGAGGTTAAAGCATTGAAAAATAACTCTATTTATCAACCAATAAATGTTCCTTTCCGTTTGAAGGGAATGGCTCTGCTGCTTGTTATAGCCATTTATGTATTTTCACATTGGCCGCCAAATTGGGGGAGGTATTCAGGTCTTAAGGATAATGAATATATTGATAGTCGCGTTGCATCGATAGTTCAAAACCAAGAAGGCAATATCGCTTCAAAGGCACTCGTTCACTTCATTTTGGGTCAGAATCGAAGCAATGTTGCCAAGGTAAACTCATGAGTTTTTTTCGTTTGAATTGATTTTTAAGGTAATAGTTATGCAAGAGATTTTATTAGCGATCTGGCACCATGACTTTGAGGCGTTGCAGCAAGTTAGCTCTTTAAATTGGTTTATATTCTTACTTGCCACTGTTCTGTTTTTAGAATCGAGCTTTGTTTTTTTGCCATTACCTGGCGACAGTTTAGTTTTGTTTGCGGGTGGAATGATAGGGCTCGGAATTTTAGATTTTCATACTACCGTTGCAGCCTTAACCATGGCGGCAGCCATCGGTGGCTATATGGGTTACCTGCAGGGTAGGGTGTTACATAAAACGGCTTTCGTTAGTTGGCTTGAACGAATTCTTCCTGACGGAACGTTAGAAAAAGCGCGAGATCTGCTGAATAAGTATGGCTTCCTTTCATTGTTTGCTTCTCGCTTTGTCCCTTTTGTTCGAGTTCTTACTCCTATGTTGATGGGTATTGCCAAGCTGAGTGCATGGCGAGTGCTACTGAGTAATATAGGTAGCTCCTTAATATGGTGTTTAGTGCTGTTACTTGCGGGTAAGTGGGTCATGTTGAATCCAATGCTGAGTGACTATCAGACTCTTCTGACTAAAGGGTTGGTGTTTACCAGTTTAATTCTAATGACCTCAGCGGTTATTGGCTTGCTATACCGCATGATCCGCACTAAGAATATGGCGGCAGCCCCTATTGAAAGACAGGAGTAGAATGTGATGAATAAGAGTAGTACCGTCATCCTGTTCTTGATTTGTCTAGGCTGGGTGGCATTTGTTTTATTCTATTTCTACGGGGCTTTTGTATTTGAAGAGATGCCTGCAGAATTAAGCCTTGATATATTCCACTTCGATGGGGGGAACGAGGCGCAAGCGGAAGAGCAGTGAACATAATCGATTCTCAAGCCCTTGAGTAAGTAAACCTTACTCAAGGGTAAGTGGTAGTAATAATTGATAGCCTGATTACTTATCCAAGACAGCCATAGACTCAATACAAATGGCATCATGGCGCCAGTATTCAAGGTCACAGTCAATGAGGTTGTCATGTTGATCATAGTTCAGGCGTTCTACTAACATCGCTGGGCTGCCTGCGGTTGCACGAAGGTGGTGTGCAGTATCACCCAATAAAGAGGTTGTACTCACACGGTAACGGGTTTTAGAGTAAATAACCCCATACTCTTGCTCATAGAGCGCCGTTAATGAGGCCGTAAAATGCTTTTCTAACAAGTTAGGGAAGTATTTAGGCAAAATAAAGTTGGTGACAACGACTACAGGGCGATCGTCTAGGTAGCGTAAGCGATCAACACGGAAGACTTCGGACAGTGGGGGCACTTGCAGTAGCGATGCTGCGCGGCGGCTGGCTGGTATTAATTGTGCGTTGATGAGTTCTGTTTTTGCCTTGCGACCTTGCTCTTCAGCCATGACCGGAAAGTTGGTGGTGTAAGTCGGATCATAGGTCAGCGGTTCTGGTGAAACAAACCAACCACGGCGGTCTTCACGATACAGTTTTCCTTCGGCTTCTAGCAATGCCAATGACTCTCGCAGCGTGACGCGCGTAGTGTTAAATGACTCTGCTAGTTTTCGTTCTGCGGGTAATTTATTACCAGCGGTAAGAAGGCCTGCATCAATCTGTTCATTGATGGCTTCCATGATTTTAAGATATTGCACGATTAACCCTATATAAAATGCAGATTCGATTATCACCTCATTTCATACAAAGGGCATAATCGAATGGGCATTATACCCTATGTATCAATGAATAAACGGCAATAGAACGTTAGAATAATTCTATTACCGTTTAGTGAATAGCGTGCTATTAACACTGTTGCTGTTAGCGTTTACGCCATGACTGGGTATGACGGTCAATTAACTGACTTGAACCAACATGCGCCAGTTTCACACTGGCTGCTGTTAATAAAATCATTACAGCCATTGCCGCTGCAGGCCCTGTTTGACCCGCATCATCCATGTTTAATACCGAGACAGATGCAGGCATGGTGTCAGAGGCGTACAAGAAGACAATGGCAGAGGTTGTGGTCATTGCGTTGACAAACATGTACACCGCAATCTCTAAAATTGCAGGCATACAAACGGGGACGGTGACTTTAAAAAACACTTTATATTGTGGCATTTTGATGGATGCAGAAATGGCTTCGACTTCAGCGGGGAGCTGCTTCAGTGCCGTTAATGCTGTCATATGCCCAACCGTGTAGTAGTGAATTACCGTGTTGATCACCAAGATTGTCATGGTGCCGTATAACACTGACAATGGGTTGGTCGGACTATTGAAGAAAAATATATAGCCTAAGCCCAGTACCATGCCTGGTACTGCCATCGGAATAATCGCAATCATTTGCAGTAAGTTACGCAGTGGTGCAAAGGCACGGCCTTTCTCAATGCTATAAGCGCCAATGAAAATTACCACGGTACCAATGACAGCAACCCATGAAGCCAGTTTGATGGAGTTGAAATACGGTGCCCAGCCATAGGTACTGTATTGAGCAAAGTCGTAGTTATTTAAACTGAGGGTTAAGTTCCAAGGCCAGAATGTAACCAGCGAACCATAAATAGCCATACCAATTACCGTCAGGATTGATAAGCAAATAACACTACAGAATATAAAACACAGGCCATCACGCAGTTTATTGGGCTCTGGGCTATAAGCGACAGAACGCGAATCAAACAGGCCTTGCTGTTTTTTCTGTACCCAGCGATCGGCAAAGAAGGCCAGTAAGGCTGGTAATAGAAGAATAACGCTGGTTACAGCACCCATGGAAAAGTTCTGTTGCCCGACGACTTGCTTAAAAATATCGGTCGCTAATACGTTATAGCTACCACCAATTACCTTTGGTACGCCAAAGTCACACACAACCAAGGTAAAAACCACGATTAAGGCACTGATCAAACCGTACTTCGCGGCTGGCAACGTGACGACAAAGAAGGTTTTGAACGATGACGTATTCAGCGCTTTAGCTGCTTCGTATAAACGCGCGTCAGAGGTTTTTAACGAGGTCGTTAAGATCATCACCGCGTGAGGAAACGTCCAGAAAATCAAACCAATCGCAATACCAATAGGACCATAAATTGAATGTCCTAGCAGTAGATCTTTGGCAATGCCTTGATTACCAAACAGGTAAATAAGACTGATTGCAGGCAGCAGTGATGGAGCAAGTATCGGGGCGGCGCCTAATACGTTAAATACGCCTTTGAATGGCATGCAGCTACGGGTAATAGCATACGCATAGCCAAACGCCAGCACACCGACACAAAGCGTAACGATTGTACCGATAAAAACGGTATTCTTTAGTGACAACCACAGTGCTGGTGACGCGAAATATTCAGCAAAGTTGGTAAGGCCAACAAAGTCGCCTTGGCTGTTTAGCACACTTTTCTGCAGCATCGCGGCTAAAGGACCAAGCACGAAAAGCCCCATGATAACCATGATAAGTATCAGAATGGTGGCTAGAATTAGGCTATCTTTACTCAACGCATTTTTCAGCATCGCCAGGCGATAAGGTGAAAACGGGTGACGTGTGCTTCTTGCACTTTCATTAGCTAACGTATTCATTCCGGTGTCCATCATGACTGAGCCGCTTGAAAAATGTGAGTATGTTTTTTCGACATATTCACGTAGTGAAAATGGCCACGTTCTAATGCCAGTTCGCGAAGCTCACGAATAGGCACGTCGACTTTAATGCTGTCGCCTTTATATTCACCTTGCAGTTTGCATTCAGCACGTACAAAAGTACCTTGAAACTCTAAGTCATCAATTTGAACGGGGAAGCTTGATTCACTGTGTTCGCCTACCGACATAAAGTGAAGATCTTCAGGGCGAAGCCCCAATTCAAATTGTTGCCCGCGTACTAACGCATCATCTGGTTTTGGTATAAGCGTTTCACCAATGCGTATTTGACTTTGACTGACGACAGAAGCAGGAATGAAGTTCATGTTACCCACGAAGTCAGCAACGAAGCGTGAGGCTGGTTGCTGGTATATCTCTTGCGGTGTACCGACTTGTTCAATCACGCCATGGTTCATCACAACAATGCGATCGGCCATTGCCAATGCTTCTTCCTGATCATGGGTAACCATGATAGTGGTGATCCCGAGTTTACGTTGTAGACGGCGGATCTCTTCACGGAGGTGTGAGCGAACTTTTGCGTCCAACGCCGACAATGGCTCGTCAAGTAATAACAGACCAGGTGATAATGCTAAGGCACGAGCAAGTGCAATACGTTGTTGTTGGCCGCCAGAAAGTTGGTTTGGGTATTTAATCCCTGAATCGGGTAGGCCGATGGTGTTAAGCCAAGTATTCACAATATCGGCAACCGTTTTATTGTCTTTACCTTGGTTACGTAAGCCAAGTGCAATATTTTCGGCAACCGTTAAATTTGGAAAAAGTGCATAAGATTGGAATACAATGCCAAAGTCACGTTTTTCTGGCGAAAGAAAGGTGATTTCTTTATTGTTTTGAGCGATCTTGCCTGATGAAGCCAGATCTAAACCCGCAATGGCGCGTAGTAATGTTGTTTTACCGCAGCCTGACGGGCCTAAGAAGCAAACGAATTCACCTTTATTGATCTCAAGCGAGATATCTTTTAGTGCGGTGAACTGACCAAATTGTTTGCTGACATTTTCAATCTTCAGATACGTTTCCATGTTAATACTCATTAATTTTGGTATATACCAAAAGTAACGAAGCAGCGTTACACTTCAATGACATACACTTTACGAAAAAAAGACAGGTAAAAATTGGCGTAAATTACACATCCATATAATACTTAACGCATACTGAATATCAGTTTATTTGTCGTTTAAAAATAAGTAATTTGAATAGATAGCCACGAAATAATCTTTTTCAAGTTGATATTCTGAACCGGAAGAAATTTCATAAGGATTCAATCATGGAAAGAAAAATGCTGATTAGAAATATTTCTTATATGGAGCGTGAGCTATCTGAGATGAAGAAAGAACTCGCAAAACTTGATGCCCACCAAGAGCAACAAGAGCAGCAGGTACATCCAAAAGAAATACTCTTTTCCCCGACACATTAGTATGTGTGCTTGTAATTTTAGAATGTGCTGTCGTCAATGTTATTGTGGTAGGGAAAAATAAAAGCGCGATGATAAGAATATCATCGCGCTTTTATCATTTGATGCTTATTGGTAATAAATTATGAGCGAGGTTCAGATTTCGCATCAAATTTATCAGACCATGTTTTTAATACGCCTTCACGGCTTTGTGCCATTTTGCCGAAATCCATATCAACCATCGCGTTTTCTACATCTGGGTAGTTTTTCACTACGGCTTGAATGTCTTTGTGGCCAACGACTGGATAGAATTCGTTATAAAGCTTGTTGGCTTCTTTTGATATAGACCAATCAACCAATGTTTTCGCCGCATCTGATTGGGTATTGACTAAACCAACCGCTTCAGCTTCCCAGCCTACGCCGCCTTTAGGCATGATGATATCAATCGGTGCACCTTGGGTTTTTAGTGTCGCGCCACGGATTGCCATTGAAATACCGATAGCGACTTCACCCATTCCTGCTTGTACACAAGGCTTCGAGCCTGAGTGAGTATAGTGCGCGATATTGTTATCTAGCTTGCTCATATAATCCCAAGCCGCATCGTCACCCATTGATTGGATCCAGGCTGATACCTGCATGTACCCTGTGCCTGAAGAGGCCGGGTTTGGCATTGCGATATGGCCTTTGTACTCAGGCTTAAGTAAATCTTCCCATGTTTCTGGCTTTTGCAGGCCTTGTCGCTCGGCAACGATTTCATTGAAACAAACGGCATTAAAGAAAGCATCGTTACCAAACCAGGCTTTATCTTCCTGCGGGTCGACAAGGTTACTACGGACGAGTTCCAGACCCTGCGGTGAATAAGGTTTTAAAATCCCTTCATTCTTCAAAAGTGCCATAGAAGAACCCGCTAACCCCCAGACAACATCGGCGCGAGGGTTGCTTTTTTCAGCTAATAGCTTAGCTGTCATAATACCTGTTGAGTCACGTACCCATTTAATTTTGATATCCGGATTTGCTTGTTCAAAGCCGGTTTTAAATTTCGCCAGCATATCCGTTTCAAATGCGGTGTAGACCGTTAGTTCCTCTGCTGCAAAAGCTGAAGACGCGGTCATAGCTGCAAGTGCAGTCAGTGGGGCAATAATCCAACGGTTTTTCATCGTTCTTCTCCATGAATGGTTACGTATCTTAACTGGTCTTTACCAGATGATTTCAATACGAATGATGCTATGCAGGAAATATGACAATTCAATGTGTTGAATATTTCAATTTTCTAACAGTTTTATGGGTGAAATTTGACAGTTTAAATCGCAGCTAAATAAAGGATAAATATAATTTGCGGTCATTATGAAGGTTTTATTAATTCTAATTCTGGGGGGTTTACATGAAACCTGCTCGCTCTTTATAGTGAACTCAATCTGGTATAGTCCAACATTGGAATCGAGAATGGAAAACTTGGATAATCAATATTTGCTACTCACCCCTGGTCCTTTATCAACGAGTCGTACAGTACGAGAAGCGATGCTAAAAGATTGGTGTACATGGGACGATGACTATAACAAAGCTATCGTTGAAGTGATTCGTCAGCAACTGGTTACGCTAGCAACAGATGTTGAAGGTTATACAACTGTCTTGATGCAAGGTAGCGGTACCGCGTCAGTTGAAGCGACAATTGGCTCTGTTATACCGCAAGACGGTAAGTTACTTGTCATTAATAATGGTGCTTATGGCGAGCGTATTGGTCAAATTGCTCAGTACTTAAATATTGATTATCACGTTGTTGAACTAGGTGAAATAACCCAACCTAGTGCAGGGCAAGTTGCTGAAATTTTAGATAACGACCCTACGATAACCCATGTTGCTATGGTGCACTGTGAAACTACCACGGGTATGTTGAACCCTGTTGAAGCAGTTTGTGATGTCGTGAAATCTCGCAATAAGATCATGATCCTTGACGCAATGTCGAGCTTCGGTGGTATCCCACTTGATATGGGCGCACTTGGCATTGATTTTATGATCAGCTCAGCCAATAAATGTATTCAAGGCGTACCGGGCTTCGGTTTTGTTATTGCTAAACAACCTGAACTTGAAAAATGCCAAGGCATTGCACGTTCGTTGTCATTGGATCTCTATGACCAGTGGCAATGCATGGAAAAAAATCATGGGAAGTGGCGCTTTACATCACCGACGCATACGGTGCGTGCATTCCATCAGGCAATGATTGAGCTAGCAGAGGAAGGTGGCATTGACGCTCGCTACAACCGCTATGTAACCAATCAAAAGATCCTTGTAGCAGGCATGGAAAAGCTTGGCTTTAAATGCTTACTGGATAAGTCTCTTCATTCGCCAATTATTACCTCTTTCTATTCGCCAACACATGCCGATTATGACTTCAAAACGTTTTATGACCGATTGAAGGAAAATGGCTTTGTTATCTATCCTGGTAAAGTTTCGAATGCTGACTGTTTCCGTATCGGTAATATCGGTGATGTACACAACGACGATATGCATCGCTTAATTGACGCGATTGAAGCCTCGATGTACTGGGTAAAGGGATGATTTAATGTCAGATATAAATACGTTAAGCGATCAATCTTTACGTAGTGAAGGGGATACCAATATAACCCCGGCACGTGAAACATGGAAAAGCACGATTTCTGATGTAAAAACCCAGCGTATGTTGGAAGAAGACAGCCAATACTTTTTACACCAAGCGATGTCGACTCCTTGCCTTGATGCCCTAACAGGTGCAGAAGGGATCTTTATAGAAGATGCGGCAGGCAAGAAGTACATGGACTTTCATGGCAACAATGTTCATCAACTCGGTTATGGGCACCCGCACGTTATTAACCGTATCCAGCAGCAGTTAACAGAACTACCGTTTTCACCACGTCGGTTCACCAACCAAACCGCGATTGATTGTGCGAAGAAACTCACAGAAATTGCCGGTGGTGATCTAAACCGCGTGTTATTTGCACCGGGCGGCACCTCTGTGGTTGGCATGGCACTCAAACTTGCACGCTATATTACGGGCAATTATAAGGTTGTGTCATTGTGGGACTCATTCCATGGTGCTTCGTTGGATGCCATTTCTGTCGGAGGGGAAGCGTGTTTCCGTGAGGGCATGGGACCATTAATGGCAGGCGTAGAGCGTATACCACCGGCAGTGAGTTACCGTGGGGCGTTTCCAAGGGAAGATGGTAGCGATGTGCATTATGCCGACTACTTAGAATATGTGATAGAAAAAGAAGGTGGCATTGGTGCCTTCATTGCAGAAGGTGTGCGTAATACTGATGTGCAAGTGCCGAGTAAGGCTTACTGGCAACGGATTCGAGAAATCTGTGATAAGCACAATGTCATGTTGATCATTGATGATATTCCTAATGGGATGGGACGTAGCGGTAATTGGTTTACCTACCAAGAGTTTGGTATTGAGCCTGATATGTTGTGTATTGGCAAAGGGTTGGGTGGTGGTGTTGTCCCAATTGCCGCCATGATCACCAAAGAAAAATATAACACCGCATCGCATGTATCGTTAGGGCATTACACTCATGAAAAAAGCCCGATTGGTTGTGCGGCAGCCCTCGCAACCATTGAAGTGATTGAGCAGCAAAACCTACTCGCTAAAGTAAAAGCCGATGAAGCTTACATGCATGATCGCCTAGAGGCGATGAAACAGCGTTACCCGATTATCGGTGACGTACGTGGTGTCGGCTTGCTTTGGGGGGTTGAGCTGGTGGTGTGTCAACAAACAAAAGAGCGTGCTTTAAAAGAGGCCGAGCAAGTGATGTATCGATGTCTTGAACTCGGACTGAGCTTTAAAGTATCACAGAGTAACGTCTTGCAGCTAAGTCCACCACTGATCATTGAGCGTGAGGATTTAGATCGCGCATTGGCCATTGTTGAGCAAGCTATTTCAGAAGTTAACTTAGAAAAGAATTAATCATCCATACGTTGGATAACGAATAGGGAAGAAGAGATGAAAAAGAATGTTCAAGCGGTCATTTTTGATTGGGCGGGTACGGTTGTTGATTTTGGTTCATTTGCGCCAACCACCATATTTGTTGAAGCATTTCGCCGTGAATATGATTTCGATATTTCATTGGCCGAAGCACGTGTACCAATGGGTTTAGGTAAATGGGATCATATTAAATGTGTAGGTGAAATACCAGAAGTTGCCGAGCGTTGGCTGGCAAAGTTCGGTAAACCTATGGCCAAAGAAGATATCGATAAAATTTATCAAACTTTCATGCCGCTACAGATAGCCAAAGTAGGTTCACATGCCGACTTAATACCAGGCGCAAAGCTTGTGATTGATAACCTTCGCAAACAAGGCGTTAAAATTGGTTCTTGTACAGGGTATCCACGTGTAGTCTTGGACGCGCTTATTCCTGCTGCAGCAGCGAACGGTTATAGCCCAGATTGCGCTGTTGCGACCGATGATTTACCTGCAGGGGGGCGTCCTGCTCCTTATATGGTATTGAAGAATATGCTCGACCTACAGGTTGATGATGTAAAAACCTGCATTAAGGTTGATGATTCAGTACCGGGTATTACCGAAGGCTTAAATGCTGGTATGTGGACAGTTGCACTATTACTTTCAGGCAATGAAGCGGGATTAACTCAAGTAGAGTTTGAACAGGCTGATGATGCTAAGTTGGCAGCTGCACGTGCAAAAGCACAAGATGCATTTTCACAATCTGGTGCGCATTATCAAATCGATACAATCGCAAATTTACCAGAAGTTGTAGCTGACATTGAGCGTCGATTAACGGCAGGCGAACGCCCTTAATCTTTCGTTCTTCAATAATATTAAATAAACGAGTTAAGCCCTTTTGTTAGTCTCTGACAAAAGGGCTTTTTTGGTGCTTTGGAATAGTGTTTAAGCACCAAAATAGGGCGACCGTTATTCTTTAATATTTAAAAATTCAACAATAACAGTCATTTAGGTTGTAATTATTTCAGGCCTATTTTTTGCTTTTTTATAAGAAAATAAACTTATAGGGGCTAGGTATGAAAGATGAAACGATTTCAGTCATTTTGGCTGGTGGCGTAGGATCAAGGCTATCGCCACTGACGGATAATAGAGCAAAGCCCGCTGTGCCATTTGGTGGGAAATACAGAATTATCGATTTTACTCTGGCTAACTGTTTGCATTCAGGCTTACGCCGAATTTTGGTGCTGACACAATACAAATCCCATTCCTTACAAAAGCATTTACGTGATGGTTGGTCGGTCTTTAACCCTGAATTAGGGGAATACATTACCGCTGTTCCTCCACAAATGCGTACAGGCGATAGTTGGTATCAAGGTACTGCTGATGCTATTTATCAAAACTTGTATCTACTGACACGCAGTGATGCCAAATATGTCGTGGTTTTATCAGGCGATCATATCTATCGTATGGATTATGAGCCCATGCTTGAACAGCATAAAGCCTCTAAAGCCGATTTAACGGTCGCGTGTATGGAAGTTCCCATAGAAGAAGCTAATGCATTTGGTGTTATGACGGTGAATGAGCAACAACAAGTGTTATCGTTTACTGAAAAGCCAGAGTACCCACAGCCGTTACCGCATAAGTCGACTGCGTGTTTAGCCTCGATGGGGATTTATATTTTCTCGATGACTGCACTAGAACAGTACCTTGAAGATGATGCCTTGAACCCTTATTCGAGTCATGATTTTGGCAAAGATATTATCCCTAAACTGATTGATGGACAAGGTGTGTATGCTTACCCGTTTGGTGGAGAAGAAGGCCGAGTGAGTCAAGATGCCTATTGGCGAGATGTCGGTACTATTGACTCTTTTTATCAGGCTAATATGGATTTACTTTCGGTAGAGCCGCCGTTAGACCTTTATCAACAAGACTGGCCTATTCGAACGTATGAACCACAATTACCACCGGCAAGAACAGTATCTTCAGCGGCGGGTAATGAAGGTATATTTATTAACTCAATAATTTCAAATGGGGTAGTGATTGCTGGTGGCTCTGCGCAAAATTCTGTGTTCTTCCCTAGAGTCACAGTGAACAATGCTGCTGTTGTTATTAATAGTATTATTTTTGAAGGTGTTACTATTGGCGAAGGGGCACACCTTGAAAACTGTATTGTTGATAAAAATGTAAATATTCCAACGAATACAATCATAGGCGTAAATACGAAAGACGATGCCCAGCGTTTTAATATATCAAAGAAGGGGATTGTCGTTATTCCTTCTGATTATCAATTCTGAAAGTAGTCGATCGTGTTAATTACCTTTTTATTGATTAAAAAGGTAATTGTTTTCTGGGTGTAACCATTTGGTTTCAATTAATGGTCTCATATCTGCCTTGTGAATAGATATTAAAAATGGCGTATATGTCAACTTCGTAATGAACGTGTATTCGGCGTTTTATTGATGTTAATCATATGTTGAGTATATATTTTCGCTTTGATTTTCTTTACGTAAAAAGCAGATCAAGAGCATGTTTTGACGATTTTGACCGATTTCATGGGCCACATATCCGTATAGTGTGATTAGGTTATTTAATTAATAACTTGTTTGATGTAGTGAGCTATTTACAACAGTTGTTATGTTTCTTTTAAGGATGATTATGGAAACAACAGTTGAATTCTCTGAAGACGGTAGCGTTGTATTTGATTACACGACGTTCTTATCTGCATCTTGTAAACAAAAAGTGACTTTTGCCGATGCATTGAAAGCACTGGTTCCATCGTTCGAGATCTCATGGACTTCCTCGATGCCGAATGGAATGACAGAGTCAGAAAAGTTACAGATGCAGGCACTTAAAGTGCTATCGACGAATATTAGCGATGAAAATAATATCATTCGTTTATTACGTCTTGCTCGTTCTGAATATATTGATGAACTGGTAATTCAATTGCCTTATGCCCTTGAAGATAACCAGTTAGTGCAAATAGAAAGTCGTGCAGTATGTAAAGTCATTATTCTCGATGAAAATGAGGAAATGTTAAGGATTCACATGCTTTAACTTTTTCCATTATGTAAAAAAGCCAGCGGATGCTGGCTTTTGCTTTATCTGGGGTTCGTAAGGCACTTTATAACAGTAAACCTTGCCACATCATACCGGCTGCTATTGCTGCAGCTAGAGTTAATACACTGGCTGCAGTCAGTTCTTTCCCTACAAAAGGCTTCGTCTTTTGCTCTCGCTTCGCCTGAATATAGAAATATAATCCCGGTAGATACAGCAGTGCCGATAACAATAAGTAATCTAACCCTGAGGCGTACAGCAGCCACAGACCATATAGGCTCGCGCAAATGCCGACAAACAGTAAAGAACCGCGATCTTTTCGTTCGATGGCAAGCTTAAGCGTATAGGCGCCGACCAGAAAGTAGGGTACTAAAATCATCTCTGACGCAATGATTAGCAATGTGTCATACGTGCTGCCCGCAAACATAACAAAAATAAGCGAGATTTGGATGCATATATTCGTTAATAGTAAAGATTTTACAGGGCTACCAGCGTCATTTTGACGGGCGTAACTTTTTGGGAACATGTTATCTTTTGCCCCAAGAAAAGGTGCCTCTGACGCTAATACCGTCCAACTTAAAAAAGCACCGCATACTGAGATAAGTAAACCGCCACCAATAATAAACTTACCCCAAGGCCCTAAGATCTCTGTTAGCACTTTTGCCATTGAAGGGTTTTGATAGGTTGCTAGCTGTTCGGTACTTATAACACCCATAGACAGTAAGGTAACGAACACGTAAATAGTAAGTGCAGTTAGCAAGCCGAGAATCGTTGCTCGGCCGATGTCTTGACGATTCTTCGCTCTGCTCGATACAACAACAGCCCCTTCAATCCCAATAAAGACCCATACAGTAATTAGCATGGTGCTTTTAACTTGAGAGATTAAGTTGTGCTCTTCACCAAAATGGAGGCCCGTAAAATCAAAAACAAAGGTATCCCATTTAAACGCAACCAATGCACAAATAATGAATAGAAAAAGAGGTACTAGCTTAGCGCATGTAGTGACGAGATTGATCATGGCTGCTGTTTGTACACCCCTTAAAACAAGTGCATGAACGAGCCAGAGTAAAATAGAGGAGCCGATAACCGATATCCAGGTATTACCAGCACCAAAAAGGATCATATCGGGTTGGTCGAATAGCATACCGAGTGTACTAAAGACAATAACAAGGTATGAAACATTGGCAAGCATCGCACTAAGCCAGTATCCCCATGCTGAACAAAAACCAATAAAGTCACCAAAACCGGCTTGTGCGTAGCCGAAAACACCACTTTCGATCTCAGGCTTAAGACGAGATAGGTGCTGGAAGGAGAGGGCTAGGAATATCATTCCCACACCAGTAATAGCCCAGCCAATCATTACAGCTGCAGGGCTTGCGACTGCTGCCATATTTTGCGGCAAGCTAAAAACACCAGCCCCAATCATAGAACCTATAACTAACGCAGTTAACGATCCTAATCCCAATTTCTTTTCCATTGTAACATCCGGTTATAACGACTGAGCCGTTGTATTTTTTAGGTGTATTATGGTGAAAAAATTCATATTTGCACGTATAAAGTTGTGCTGGTTACTATAAAGGTAGCGAAATAAACTATTTATTGTACTGGATCAAAAAAGCCATCACCCTAAGAATGATAGCTCTCTGATTATAGAAGAAATTAATCGCTAGGTTATTTTGGTACCCATAACCGGATTAGATCAGAAAAAATGGGTATACCGTTCAAGGAAGGCACTGTTGTATTACCGGTTTTACTATTCAGTGTACCGTTACATTTGCTTTAGCGCTGCGATTGATAATGAACGCGTAGCTATTACCATCCTGCGCAGCTTGGCGAATTGAAGCGCTTTCAAAATCAGCCACATAACCTGTAGAGATAACAGCACTACAATTTCCTGTTCGTAAGGCCTTTTCGACTAGCTGTTGATCTGAAATACCTTTTTTATTTGTCAGCACAAGCACCTTATTAAGATCGATACCCGCACTTTTAAGTAGGCTTTTGTCAACGAGGGCGTCTTGACCAATGAACATTATCCAACGGTTTTGTTGACTGGCTTGTTTAAGAATTCGAAGAAAATAAGCTAGTTGAGTATGCATTTGATCAGAAAAGCAAACTTCAATGGGGCACTTTACAGACAGTGGTGTAATTTTACCGGACTCTTGACCCGCAAATGTAGTCTTGTAAGCCTGTGAAGCCGAAATCGAGTGTTGTTGATCAAAGTAAGCAGTCATATTCCATCATCCTCAACAGTGTGTATTTGTACATGCTGTACGTCTATACAGTAGTTTTAATCAGGCGCTGATGCAAGTACTTTTTGACAATTGAGTAAACAGTTTTACCGTTGAAATTATTACTTATTTCCTTTCTTTACTCTAAGTGTATGATTTTAAATTCATTTACATTCTACTTGTTTTGAGTAGAATTTAGTTGTTTTATGATGTGGTTAAGTAAAAGGAAGACGAATTCATGCGAGAAAGGTGTCGGGTAGGCTAAAAAGTACTGTATATACGTCACCTATACAGTACTTTTTATATGTACAGAAAGGGATAGGGTAACGTTAGATCGCAAATACATCATTTTATCGTTGTTAATTAGGTGGATAGGTGCAATAAATTATTTATAGGCTAATAGCTATTAATGAAAGCTCTGCAGGGGTTTAATTACCTTCGGCGGTAGCGTGTCCTATATTTTATCTAATGGGCTTTTAACACCACTAAAATGTGTTCCTACAACATGAGTATAAATTTGCGTTGTTTTTATGTCGGTATGTCCGAGTAACTCTTGGATATTACGTAAATCAGTGCCAGCTTCGAGTAAACGAGTAGCAAATGAATGTCTAAATGTGTGGCAGTTAGCTTTTTTTAAAATTTTTGCCTTTTTTATCGCGATTGCAATATGAAGCTGAACAGTACGATCGGTTAAATGATGACGCATTCTTTTTCCTGAACGAGGGTCAGAGCTTATATTTTGTGCGGCAAACACATACTGCCACCCAAGTGACTTCGCATGGTTTGGGTATTTTGATTGAAGTGCGTAAGGCATATAAACTTCGCCAAAGCCATTTTTTGTATCGAGCTGGTGTTGAATAGTTACTGCTGTAATTTGTTGCTCCAAATCAGAAATAATATGAGGTGAAAGTAACGTCTTCCTATCCTTGTTTCCTTTCCCATTTCTGATAGTGATGCTTTGTGCATTAAAGTCGATATCATTAATTCTTAGTCGGAGTACCTCATTGACCCTAAGCCCACTGCCATACATTAGCTGTGCAATTAACCTGTACGGGTAAGTAAGCAGCGTAATGATATCCATTGCTTCTTTATGGGTGAATACTTCGGGCAACTTGGTAGAGCGCTTTGAACGTTTAAAATTTAATGACTCGGTATCTTGTTTAAGTACTTCCCGGCAAAGAAAAACCAATGCATTCAGTGCTGTTTTTTGTGTGTTAGGTGAGACATTTCTTTTTGTCACAAGGTGGTCTAAAAACTTTTTGATGTCTTTAGCTGAAACTTGCTCACGTTGTTGATACTGAGAGAAAAGAATAAAGCGTTTAATCCAACTGAGGTAACTTTTTTCTGTGGAGTAGGCTAAACCTCTTGTTCGCATTAGTGTAATGATCTCTGTTAAAAAAGGGCTTTTGATGTGCGAAATAGGCTTTGGGATATCTTTCATTATAATACTGTTTTTATATACATATATGGATGAATGTAGGAAAAGCCTGCACTTTAAGCAAATGTATAAAAATATGCATTCGTGTATTTTTGTATATAATCACTAAATTAAGAAAAACAGATGTTTGTCAGTATGTTAAGCCATTGAGTTGATTGCTGGATASACGAAACTGTGACAGAGTATCGTGATGGTGTATGAATTTGAGTGTAAGTGCTTGATTATTTTCTGTGGAATACACGAAACAGATACGTAAAATATAATGTTATATGCCATTTTTTTTTACGGCTTAGGTCTCTTTGCCGCTGGGTGTTTTATGGTTTCAATGTGGGTCGTAATGCAGTGAAAATCGTTATGTGAATTAGTGCGGTTAACCTTAATCTCATGCCAATGTTCATTGGTATAAATAGCCTTGTCTCTCTCAAATTCATGAATCCGCACTGTTGAATTTGGTGCTGGTTCGCTATGATTTCAGTGTTTACTAAGTGRCTGAAATTACACTGCCAAGTAAGGTTTCAATCGTTGGTAGGTTGGTGTTTACGGTTACAGCCAGTATTGTGAGTTTGGGGTTGTTCAGCTGTTGTCTYGGTGGGGCGGMCAAGCCGCTTTATATTCAGTGTTCATATAACAAACTGTGCAAATTGACCCTTAACACGCGGCATTTTAAGTATGAATTGGCTTTTGTGTTTACTGTGTAYTGTTTGGRTTTCGGGGCGGGCAACTTCACAAGGGCGTTATATGCTCATGTCATAGATCCAGCATTATTCATCCGTTCTTGTATTACGTATAATTATGACATCTAAGTTGATAGGGAGTGGCCAAAAATGTTCAGGTGCCCAAGTTGCAATGAAAAATCAATATCATCTAAAGAAAAGTCTAGGACACGACCTTCAGATAAAAGAAAGTGTACAGCTTGTGGTGACTATTGGAGTGCATCACCTTATTACTATTATCCGATTTTTTTCCTCATTTCTTTTCTAATTGGTGCGTTAACTAATTATGGTGGAATTCATATAATCGCAGCTTGCATTATTGGCGTGTTGGCAGGTTGGGTTGCAATTTTTCTTCAGCCAGTTAGGAAAGTTTAAGCATAGTTATAACAAATTTTTCAAGAGTGATTTGGCACGCATGCGTTAGGTTCTGTGGTTAAGGTGGTATGAGGAAGCATTGGTATTGCGAGCCTCACACCTTAATAAGGCGTTCATTGTCGCTGGTTGTTTAGTGGTTTCAATGTGGGTCGCAATGCAGTGAAAATCGTTCCGTGAAATGGTGCGGGTTACCTTAATCTCATGCCAATATTCATTGGTATAAATAGCTTTGTCGCTCTCAAATTCATGAATCCGCACTGTTGAATATTGTGTTGGTTCGTTATGATTTCAGTGTTTACTAAGTAGCTGAAATAACGAAGCCAAGCTTGTATTTCAGTTGTTGTCAGCGTGGTGCTTGCGGTTACAGTTAGTATCGTGACTTTTGGGTTGTTCAACTGTTGTCTAGGTGGGGCGGCCAAGTCGCTTTGATTTCAGTTTACATATAACAAACTGTGTAAGTTGACCCTTAACACGTGGCATTTTTAGCATGAATTGGCTTTTGTGATTACGGGGCAAGGTTTTGGTTTAGGGGCGGGCAACTTCACAAGGGCGTTATATGCCATTTTTTCTTATGGTTTAGGTCTCATTGCCGCTGGGTTTTAAGTGGGTTCAATGTGGGTTCAATGTGGGTCGCAATGCAGTGAAAATCGTTCCGTGAAATGGTGCGGTTAACCTTTATCTCATGCCAATGTTCATTGGTAAAAATAGCTTTGTCTCTCTCAAATTCATGAATCCGCACTGTTGAATTTGGTGCTGGTTCGTTATGATTTCAGTGTTTACTAAGTCGCTGAAATTACATTGCTAAGTAAGGTTTCAATCGTTGGTAGGTTGGGGTTTACGGTTACAGCCAGCATTGTGAGTTTGGGGGTTGTTCACCTGTTGTCTCGGTGGGGCGGCCAAGCCGCTTTGATTTCAGTGTTCATATAACAAACTGTGCAAGTTGACCCTTTACACGTGGCATTTTTAGTCTGAATTAGCTTTTGTGATTACGGTGTAATGCTTGGGTTTAGGGGCGGGCAACTTCACAAGGGCGTTATATTTTCAGGAGAGTACAGTGAGACCAGAAGAGATATATACCTTTGAGGTATTAGCTGATGTGTACTCAGGAAGTTATAGTGAGGGGCCTAATAATCTTCCTCCAGATGGTTTTTTATCGATAAAACATCAAAAAATCGCAGTAGAGGTAACGAGGTTAATTCAAAATACGATTGATGAAAATTGTAATATGAAACCTCGATTAGCTGATGATGCTCCAGCATATTCACTTATTAAAGATATTGAAAAGTCAATCAGTAATAAAATACCACCAGATAAATGCGTTTTCATTAGACTACCTACGCCTATATCTAATGTTAGGAAAATAAACGATATTCTGTGTTCGGAAATTGTTGAATTAGTAAAATCTAATAAATGTGAGAAAGAAATAAAATTCAACAAAAATGATAGTCCAATATACATTAATATCTTTAGCGATGAAAATAACTTGGAGAGTAAAATTACTGCAGCCTTTCCAAATGTTAATTCCTCTACTTATATACAAGAAAATACACTTTATATACTAAATGATCGCATTGTGGATAAAGAGAAGAAACGAGAGAAACTCGATGGTGTTAATGAATACTGGCTCGCTTTAATTAATGAATATTGGTTGGCTGATGCTAATACGTATTTAAATTGCATCGAAATTTCAAACGTTAGTCATGGTTTTGATAGGATAATATTGATTTCTGAAAATAGGCAAGTTACTGAGTTATTTAATAAAATATAACAAAAACATCAAGTTGACACGTTTTACTCCGCAGTTTTGGTATGAAGTTCGGCGTGCTTGGTGAGTTCGCCGTGGTGCAACTTATGTTAGACGTTATATGCCATTATTTCTTACGGTTTAGGTGTCATTGCCGCTGATTGTTTTGTGGTTTCAATGTGGGTCGCAATGCTGTAAAAATTGCTCCTTGAATTAGTGCGGTTAACCTTAATCTCATGCCAATGTTCATTGTTATAAATAGCCTTGTCTCTCTCAAATTCATGAATCCGCACTGTTGAATTTGGTGCTGGTTCGTTATGATTTCAGTGTTTACTTAGTAGCTGAAATTACACTACCAAGTAAGGTTTCAATCGTTGGTAGGTTGGTGTTTACGGTTACAGTTAGAATCGTGAATTTGAGGTTGTTTACCTGCTGCCTCGGTGGGGCGGCCAAGCCGCTTTAAGTTCAGCGTTCATATAACAAGCTGTGTAAGTTGACCCTTAACACGTGGCATTTTCAGTATGCATTGGCTTTTGTGATTACGGTGTAATGTTTGGTTCAGGGGCGGGCAACTTCACAAGGGCGTTATATGCCATTATTTCTTACGGTTTAGGTGTCATTGCCGCTGGGTATTCCGAGGTTTCAATG
>NZ_JAKJSI010000065.1:0-29952 GCF_050336695.1 Photobacterium minamisatsumaniensis
GCAAAACATCGCAAGCTCAGCGCTTTTAAAAGAAGAACAAACATTCATGGAAGCCTATGCAAAAGGCAAAATGGACATGAAAGACTACATGCGGGCGACGCTAAAACCACTGATAGGTTTAGATAGTGCAAAGTTGGAAGTCTTAATAGAAACGTTTATTGAGCAAAAAATCAAACCCGCGATATACCAAGATGGCGTAAGTCGTATTAATTGGCACAAAAAGCGAGGCGATAAAGTACTTATTGTTTCAGCGACAGGCGAGCACCTAGTAAAGCCAATTGCAAACATGCTTGGTGTCGACGACACCATTGCAATCAAGCTTGAGCAAGTCAATGGAAAAATAACAGGCAATACAACGGGAACGCTAAGCTACCAGCAAGGAAAGGTAACCCGCATGAAAGCATGGATAAACAAGCAAGATACTGATTTTAAAGGAAGCTACGCCTACAGCGATTCAATTAACGACCTGCCATTACTCAATGCTGTCGATCGCCCTTTTGCTGTTAACCCCGACCCCACGTTAGCACTTCATGCTCAAATGAATGAGTGGACAATCATGGATTGGCGACACGATAACAACATACTTCGCTAAACAAGTGATAACCATAATAAACCGCTAACTCATAACGTTAGTGGTTTATTATATGAGCAGCCTAATCACTCATAGCCTGTGAAATCATGTTTATTCAAATAATTTGATGTACTTGTTCAAATAGCATGCCTGTTGTTATTCACTAAAAAAACTAGACTTGTTTGTATTAACCACAAACGAATATGCTCATGGACAAGCAAAAGCAAACCTACGATTGGCTTTCGATTATCTTACATTGGTTAACAGCCGTAGCGGTGATTGGGCTATTTGCTGTGGGTCTTTGGATGGTCGACCTGAACTACTATTCACAGTGGTATAAACCTGTACCGCATTGGCATAAATCTGTCGGCATCTGCTTGGCCCTCGCCACCCTATTTCGCTTGATTTGGAAGCAGATATCAAAACCACCAGCCATTGATGGCGCTAAATGGGAAATTGCGGCGGCTAAACTTGCCCACACCTTCATCTATTTATTACTGATTGGCATTTTTGTATCCGGCTACCTTATATCAACAGCTGATGGTCGAGCGATCGCCGTTTTTGATTGGTTTAGCGTACCGGCACTTGGGGAGCTTTTCCCAGATCAAGCAGATATTGCCGGTGAAGTTCATTACTACCTTGCGTTTACCTTAATTGGACTCGCAGCAATACACGCCCTTGCGGCCTTAAAGCACCACTTCATAAATAAAGACAACACATTGAAAAAAATGTTGGGAGTAAAGACACAATGAAAAAGCATCTTATCGCACTAGGTATTATGGCTGCAGCATCGGTACCAACTATTGCATCTGCCGCAGACTACGTAATTGATACTGAAGGTGCACATGCATCCATCAACCTTAAGATCAAGCACCTCGGTTATAGCTATATTAAAGGTCGATTCAACACCTTTGATGGCTCTTTCAGCTACGACCCAATGAATGTTTCTGATTCAAAAGTAACGGTAAACGTCGATACCACCAGTTTTGATACAAACCACGCGGAACGTGATAAGCATGTTCGTAGCGATGACTTTCTTGACGTAAAGAAATACGCAACCGCAACTTTCACCTCGAGTAAAGTTGAAGCTAAAGGTAATGGTGAGATGGCAATTTATGGCGATCTAACCTTACATGGCCAAACCAAACCACTTGTAATCGATGCGAAATTTATCGGTGAAGGCGATGACCCTTGGGGTGGCTACCGTGCAGGCTTTAGCGGCACAACCCGTATTGAGCTAGCAGACTTTGGTATTCAAGTCATGGGTGACTCGAGCTATGCTGATTTAGAGCTTCACGTGGAAGGTGTTAAACAATAATTGCCAACGCTTTACACTGTCTTTAAAATCCGGCTTCCGCCGGATTTTTTCATTTAGTAACGTAAGGTTACAGATTGAAACATGAACCCTGAGCTAGGATGGCGGTCATAATAACAAAGCACTAAATAGTGCATAGTTACATTTAAGAGAAGGTAAGCAATGACTCCACAAGAAAAAGAACTCATTCAAAATGTTGCGAATAAGCTAAAGCAAAGCCCAAGCAAGGCCAAAGACGCT
The DNA here is from genome assembly GCF_050336695.1 of Photobacterium minamisatsumaniensis. Taxonomy (NCBI): domain Bacteria; kingdom Pseudomonadati; phylum Pseudomonadota; class Gammaproteobacteria; order Vibrionales; family Vibrionaceae; genus Photobacterium; species Photobacterium minamisatsumaniensis. Next base: position 2,127 of record NZ_JAKJSI010000065.1, read on the forward strand.
GATGCAGAGCAACTAATTGGCAACGAGATTGCCTCGCAGAATGATGCTGTTTACAAGCTGACACAAGCCGTATTGGTCCAAGAAATGGCGCTAAAAGAACTGAAACAGAAAAACGACTACCTCGAAAAATGTGTTGATCACCATAAAACAGAATCTAATCGTGGCGCACTAAGCAAAATGATGGGTGGAAATCGCCCTGCGCCACAACCACCTCAGCCTAGCCATCAGCCAAGTGCGTTTGGTGGTTTCATGCAAACAGCAGCAAGTGTTGCTGTCGGTATGGTCGCCGGTAATATGATCAGCAATGCGCTGTTCAACAATGATGACCCTGCAGCAGAAACAGCCGCAGCTGATACTGCGGACGCCGCACCAACAGAAGATATGTCTGGTATGGATGAAGGCCTAGCTTCTGCAGAAGACAGTTCAGGTGGTTTCCTTGATGACTCATCAAGCTTCGCGTCTGACTACACCGATGGCTCTGGCGGCTTCGGTAACGCAGGGTTTGAAGAAAGTGGCTTTGGTAGCGATGGCTTTGGTGATGCTGGTTTTGATGATGGCCTTGCCAACAACGACATGGGCGACACAGGCTTTGGTGGTGACGAAGGTTTCTTTGGCGGCGATGACTTCGGCGGCTTTGGTGATGACGACGCGTAATCTAGAGAGCCACCCTTTCTAAGATTGTTGTAAAGCAAACAATTGAAGGCATCAACTTATGATGCCTTTTTTACATCTGTCATCTGTCATCTTTGGGGGTTTCCATTACAACAAGCGTCGAAATAGAATTAACCTGCGGGATCTCACCAAGCACATCAGAATGAAAACGCTTATACGACGATAGATCTGCCGTCTCAACTCTAAGTAGGTATTCATTCGCACCAGTAATATTATGACATTCAACTACTTCCTTGGCTTCTATCACGTGCTCTTCAAAGCCAATTTGTGATTGCTTACTATGGTTGGCTAAACCAATTGTCACATAAGCAACAAACCCAACCCCCATTTTGTTCGCATCGAGCGTTGCTCTATAGCCTGTAATAACCCCCGTTCGTTCAAGTTCTTGTACCCGACGTAATGTCGCAGATGGCGATAACCCTACGCGTTGAGATAACTCAACGTTTGACAATCTGCCGTCACCTTTTAGCTCAAGCAATATTCTTTCGTCAAATCTATCCATCACGCTCATTCATTGCAAAATTAGTATTTTCAAAGCAAATATAAACACAATATTCACTCAACTCTGAATTAATATACAACGTAATGAAACACAACTAAATGAGCAAGCCATGGAATACCAACAAATTATTGCCCTCACAACTTTCGCTTTTGTCTCGACAGCTTCTCCTGGGCCTAACAACATTATGCTCATGGCCTCTGGCGCTAACGTCGGCTTCTTTAAAACAATTCCTCACATGCTAGGAATCATATTTGGTTTTAGCTTCATGGTCATTTTGGTCGGAATTGGCTTAACAGGGCTCTTCAACGCTTACCCTATCATTCAGCAAACACTTGAAGTTCTCTGCATTGCCTACCTATTCTACTTAGCCGCTAAAATTGCGATGAGTAATTCGAACGGCGCAAATACGCCCAACTACAAGCCTATGAGTTTTCTTGGAGCTGCCAGTTTTCAGTGGATAAACCCAAAAGGCTGGACGATGGCTCTCACTACCATCAGCGTGTATAACACGAGCAACGATTGGTATGGGATCATCATTATTTCAACTGTTTTTGCTATCGTAAACATCCCTAGCGTGAGCATATGGACCGTGGCTGGTAAACAGCTACAGACCTTCCTGCAAGACCCAATTCGCGTGAGATGGTTTAATTATTCTATGGCGAATTTGCTGATTATGTCATTGGTACCAATGATGTAATTTATTGAATTACGAGTTCAAGGCAACCGTCGAGTACGAGATAACAAATTAACGTCGATTGCCTTGATTACTTATTTAACAATACTTAGTTTGTTAAATAACGTAGATAGTACTAGTAATTACGCCAATCAATAAAGCTTGATTCAACGGGAATAAGACGCCAATTTTGATCCGGCACACCTAAACGCTGATACGTAAGTACTTCAGCCCCTGCCGCTGTCGAACCTGCACTTACTGCCATCGTATAGTTTTGATTTGAGTTTTGTAATAACATCCCACCGTTATCACCACTCAATGTCCATTTTTGTGTTTTCTGAGTTCCACAATTCCACAATAATACTCGCTTATTTCCTACTGACTTACCTTCTGGGTCTAAACAATATGACGGGTGGTGTAACGCTCGTAATTGAAACTCATCACTATATAAGAATATTTGATGCCCATACCCACCACATGGCCACTGAACAATAGATGTACCGTTACTCGTCCCTGCTCCAGATACATCTACACAAAGATTGCTTTTAACATTCTGTATCATAAAGTGGGTAGGCATCGAGTTCCGTTTACCATTGAGAGGGATCTTATTTCCGTAAGTCGTTGATGTTTCACGACTGATCATCGTCGCCCCCCAGCCAACGGCTTGCATCATTTTATCATAGGGATCAAACGCATTCTCATTCCCTGACCAAATAGCCATTAACTGATTATTTTTACTCGCCTCCGCAGCCAAGGTCGCCCAGTATTTTCCATCGCTCGTATTACCGCAAATAACCCACTGATTATTATGCGAGTATGAGCTACCGCTAAACCCATTAGCATATTTACTCGCGCTAAAGTGCTCGGGAGCTGTAGCCTCAGGGCAAATAAATAATGGCATATTATCGCCGCCGACAGTGTCAATCATCCTAGATTGTGTTTGGTTCTTCGACCCGATAGGCCCAGCAAGCCCAAATACAATAATTTTCCCCCGCAACTGCCCTAATTCTGGCCAGCCAGTATTTTTAACACCTTCACGTAAGCTCGTATAACCAGTGTAGCTTTTTAGGTTCTTGGGCTTATATAACTTACTTCCAAACACAGATTCAATATTAGACACCATTAACCGGTGAGCCCTGTCATTCCACATAGGCGATATAATGAAATCTTTCATATCCAACTGAAGTGTTATCACGTCATGATTTGGATTACTGTCACTCCAGCCTTTTATATCTCTCAAACAATCAAGGAACTCTTTACTTCCACTACATTTATTGTTTGTAGGGCTGGTATAGCTATGAGATACATATATTTTCTCATAGCCAGGCTTAGGAAAAACATCTAGCTCGACCGCCCGATAGCCTTGATTCAGTGCATCGCCCAAGGATGAGAATTTATTATTTTCAAACGTATTATGTGGCCGAGACCAATAGGCTTCATTATATTTAACAGTATCGTTTAATCCATCTGCATACCAATTCCATGCCGCCAGTGCTTGCGGTGACATCGTCATAATAATGCTAAGCACCATTAGCATTATAGTATTTGACCAAATTTGCGTTTTCATGCTTCCTCCTAAATTAATATTGAACGCGAGTGCAATATTAATAAGGGAATAATTGCATTTTAGTGATCGTTAAATTAAACACGCTCAATATTCATACAAAGATCACGACTAGAGCGCCATTGAAAGTTAATTATTATCAACTTCATCTTTTTGTCACGTAATTTACATCTTTCGAATTTAGATTAGTCATATTGAATTGAACGCGCGTGCAAATAAACTTACATACAAGGACTTTCGTCATGTTTAAACGAACACTCGTAGCGGCAGCACTTCTCAGTACATCAATGACATCAATAGCATCTGAATTGGTCATCGCGGGCCGCGATAGCAGCTACGGACAAGCTCTTCAGCACATCGTTAATGAATATAAAAAAGTAAATACTGACGCTAATATTACGCTTGTTCAACGACCGAGCAGCGGCCTGTACGAAAGTATTGTACTGTCTATGCGCGAGAAAACAGGCAACTACGATGTTGTTTTAATGGATGATACTTGGGCGCCTGAATTTCTAACTAATAATTGGCTAGCCCCTCTTTCTGAAGCAATTGAAGATCCTGATTTTGTAAAAGCACCCTTTGATATCGGTCGTTACCCTGATGCAACAGGCAATGCTTATGCCATTCCGATGGTCGGTAATGTAGCGATGTTTGCTTGGAACAAAGCCGTATTCAGTAAGCATGATTTATCGAAACCACAAACATGGTCAGATGTACTATCCGCAGCTGCCAAGATTGATAAGAATACAAATAATAGCGGATTAGTTTTTCGCGGTGTGAAAGGCAACCCTATCGTCACAGGCTTCTTGCCTATTTTATGGGGTTATGGTGCTGATGTCGTTGATAGTGAAGGTAATGCAACGCTCAATACGCCAGAAGCGATACAAGCACTAGAAACCTTCTTAGCAATGAAGCAGTACGCACCTCGTGGTGTTGACGTTTACAACGCCGATGAAGTGCGTAATTCCCTGCAAAAAGGCACAGCTGCAATGGCGATTGAAGTGTGGCCAGCCTGGGTACCTAACTTGGATAACCCTGAGTTATCAACGGTAGTTGGTGATATGGAAATCATGGCGCCACCAGCAGAAGTCGGCTCACCGTCACCCATGCTAGGTATCTGGCAACTTGCCGTACCTGCAGACTCTACCAATAAGCAGGCAGCCGAGAACTTTATCGCCTTTGCCACCAGCCCGGCAATTCAAAAAACACTAGCCCTTGATTATGGTATGCCACCGACGCGTCAAAGTGTGTATCTCGATGATGCAGTAACCGCTAAATACCGTTGGTATCCACAACAGGTCGAAGCGCTAAAAACAGGCAAAGCTCGCCCTCGCATTCAAAATTGGGCAGAAGTCGAAAGTATCCTCGGTGACTTTTTACAAATGGCTATGATGGGCCAAATGACTGCGGAACAAGCGCTTAAACAGGCTCAACGCCGTATCAGCCGTACTATTAGGGTATAGGTAGCATCGTTCAGCTACTGAACTTGTAACTGATCAATTATTCGCTATAAAAACGGGCTCTGGCAAACACAGTGCTGTATGCCAGAGCCGATATCAGGTTTTATCATGCTATTTGAAAATCGTAAACAACTGGCGTTACTGCTATCACCGGCGTTGGTTATTTTAAGCTTGTTGACACTCTACCCTATCGCTACCGTATTAATTAATGCATTCGGCGATGTTGACTATGTGAATAAACAATATCAATTTGTTGGTTTGGCCAATTTTATTGAATTATTCGATGACTTCTTTTTTATCAGTGCCATAAAAAACACTTTCGTTTTCACAGTTGTTGCCTCAACCGCTCAAGTATTATTAGGCTTATGGCTGGCGCTACTATTTAATCGTCAATTCCCCGGGCGCCGCTTTGCTTTACCCGTGATTATCTACCCAATGATGCTATCTACATTGGTTTGCTCCTCTATTTGGCGCTCTTGGTATCACTACGATTTTGGCTTACTGAATAGCGTCCTTGTAAAAATAGGCCTACCCGCTATGGAGTGGCTATTCGATCCGAACCTTGCTCTCTATGCCATTGCCTTAGTCGACACTTGGCAATGGACCCCTATGGCCTTTCTGATCATTCTTGCGGGTTTGCAGTCTATTCCTAAGGATATTCACGAAGCTGCAATGGTTGATGGTGCAAAAGGGTTTCGCTCTTTTGCTTACATCACATTTCCTTTAATCCAAAAACAACTGATGCTGGCTATGCTGCTCCGCTCTATTGATACCTTCAAACTGTTCGACAAAGTCTATGTCATGACTGGTGGGGGGCCAGGTAATGCCACTGAGACTCTGTCGATGTTTGTTTATAAATATGGCTTTCGTTTTTTCGACTTGGGAATGGCCAGCGCTGCAGCTTTAGTCATGCTCATGATCTCTATTGCTATGACCATGTTCTACGCAAAAAAAGTTGTTGGGAGTAAAAAGTAATGCCTCGCTATCTACACCTTTTCCTCGTTTACTCCGCCGTTGGCCTGTTTATGTTGCCCATTATTTGGATGTTTGGCACAGCGTTTAAACCTGAAAATGAAATTCTAATGGCCAGCACTCAGTTATTTCCCAGCGAAATAAGTTTTGAATCCTTTTCGAATTTATGGGGAGGGAATGTCACAACTCTAGTCGCTAACACAGTCGTCATTGCGCTATGTGCAACAGCAGTCTCTTTAACAATCGCCTTTTTCTCTGCTTATGGATTAGTACGTTATTCGTTTCCAGCAAAGCTCGACAGCGTATTTTTATTATTGGTTCTGGTTATCAAAATGATGCCGCCGATTGTGGTCGCAATCCCATTGTATTCACTCATGAACCAAATCGGCCTTCTCAACAGTAAGCTGGGACTGATTTTGTCGTATCAAATCTATACATTGCCATTCTGTATTTGGATGTTGCTTGGTTTTATCCGTGATATTCCACTCGAAATAGAAGAAGCAGGGTCGATGGATGGTGCACATTTATTCAAGCGATTGGCCTATATTGTCTTTCCGCTATGTGCTCCCGGCTTGGTCGCAACGGCAATATTTTCGATCATCTTAGGTTGGAACGAGTTTTTGTTCTCACTACTGTTTATCCACACACCTGATAAATTCACCATTCCTTTATTCATCTCAAATTTCATGACGGAAGATGGCACAGCATGGGGAGAGCTAATGTCGGTTGGCATTATTTCATCGCTACCAATGCTTGCTCTGGCAGGTTACATGCAAAAGTTTCTTCTACGTGGTTTCTCAATGGGGCTTAAATAATGACTAAGTTAACAATTAAAAATCTTTCGAAAGCCTACGGCGACCATGTTGTCATGCCTAATATAAACCTGACCATCAATAACGGTGAGTTTGTGGTATTTGTCGGCCCCTCAGGTTGCGGTAAGTCCACACTGCTAAGAATGATTGCGGGCCTTGAATCGATTACCAAAGGTGAGATTTCACTTAACGGCAGAAGGCTAAATCATGTTCACGCTTCAGAGCGTGAAGTCGCTATGGTTTTTCAATCTTATGCACTTTACCCACACATGACTGTGAGGAAAAACATGGCCTTTCCATTAAAAATGGCTGGAATGAGCAAAAGCATTATTGATGAAAAAGTCGCAGAAACCGCCAAGAACCTCCAGCTCGAACCTTACCTCGAGCGCTTACCGGGTGCATTATCCGGCGGACAGCGACAACGCGTTGCTATCGGGCGAGCCATTGTTCGCGATCCAGAACTCTTTTTGTTTGATGAACCCCTATCAAACCTCGATGCCAAGCTCCGGGGTGAAATGCGTATTTACCTAAAGCAACTCCACCAGCAGCTTAATTCAACAATGATTTATGTCACCCACGATCAAGTTGAAGCAATGACACTGGCTGATCGCATCGTTGTACTAAACCAAGGAAACATTGAGCAAATTGGTGCACCTGAAGAATTATACCAGCGGCCAAAAAATCGCTTCGTTGCTTCGTTCATTGGCACGCCAGTAATGAACTTCCTTGAAGGTAACAACCAAGACCAATTCTTCCAAATAGGGCTATTTAACAGTACCAATACTATTGCTTACAACGGGCCGATTACACTAGGAATCAGACCTAACCAAGTCGCGGTTGATCATGTTCATTTTGATGCAAAAATGTCCGTTGAAGTCATTGAACCGCTAGGTCATGCACGTCTGTATTATGGCAAGATTGCTGGACAGAAATTTACTATCGAGTCGCAAGAGATCTTTCAGGTTGGTGACGAGATCCCAATTAGCTTATCGCAATCAATTCAACATTGGTTTGATGCTAATGATCTTCGTATCGACAACGCAAGCGAGGCGTTAAATGCAGCTTAAGATGCTTGGCTGTGGGGATGCCTACGACAGCGTAAACACCAATGCCTCAATGCTGGTAACGCAAGATAACTTCACCTTATTGATTGATTGTGGACCAACTGTTCCACAGGCTTTTTTTGCCGAAGTTTTAGCCAGAAGAGCCCACAAAAACGTTGGTGACGCGGGGGCTAATAAACCTTGCATGAACGAAGATTCCATTGACGCGATATACCTGACCCATGCCCACCCAGACCATTGCCTAGGGCTAACAACCCTCGTTAATTGGATGAACGCAAAGGGCAGAACGAAGCCACTTGCCATTATCGGTCAAGAAACACAGTGGCCTATTTTTAAGTCATTATTACAGTTTGCCAGTTGGCCACAAACCAGCCTTAATTTTGAATGTGAATGGGTGGATTCACTCACAATTACTGATATAGGACCATGGTCGGCAAAAACAAGCCCTACTCTGCACGCTGTTAACAACCTAAGCCTTTATCTTAGCAATGATCGACACGCTTTCTTTTATTCGGGAGATGGGCGGTTAACCTCGGAAGGCGAAGCGTTAGCGGTTCAAGCAGACATTGCTTTTCTTGAATGTGAATACCTACTTTCACATGAGAGCCACGGTGCTTGGCAAGATATTTGCCGACTCCCCTTTACCACTGAGACACATTGTTTCCTTTATCATATAGACCCGCAATACCGCGCTGAACTTAAGCGTCAATGTGAATCGAAGCCAAATACCTCTGTCGCTCATGACGGTCTTCGCCTGTCATTAGCATCGGCGTCAATGAGTACTAAAACATTCCACAACCCAAAGGCCCAAACCAATGTTGCATGAGATTTTAAAAACCTCGCTAGCTATCAGTGAACAAGCAGCCCATGTAGCCTTAGCGGCGTTTGAACAACGAGATGAATACGTTCGAGAGTCAAAAGGCTTACAAGACTGGGTAACAGAAGCTGACCGTAATGTTGAAGCCTTCATTAAACAATCATTGTCTGCAGCCTTTCCTTCTCACCACTTTCTCGGTGAAGAGTCTGGCGGGGAGCTAACCCCACCATGCTGGGTCATCGACCCAATTGATGGCACCACTAACTTTTTATATGGTATTGCCGATTTCGTTATCAGCATGGCTTTTGTGGATGAACAAGGTCCTGCCATTGGTATCATTTGTGCGCCAGCCCATCGTCGAACCATTTACGCTGTACGTGGTGAAGGTTGCTTTGAAAGCGGTAAACGCCTCGAAGTGAAAGATAATGGTGATAGCGAGTTAGTCATTGGACTGAATTTAAATTACCAAGCTGGTATACCAGAAGATTTCATTCTAAAAACACAACGTATGATAGACAACGGTCATCAAATTCGGATGTCTGGCTCTGCAGCTTGGTCACTGACTCAGGTTGCCTGCGGCGAGCTTGATGGGTGCTATGTCGGTGAAGTCAATGTATGGGATGCAATGGCGGCTCAAGTTATCTGCAACGAAACAGGCCTTGATACTGCCCCCTATTTCAAACACACTGGCCCAATCTATGCGTTTCCTCCTACGTCGCCTTTGAAAAAGTTACTGATTGATTAGTATGAAAAAAGTTACAGCGTCTGATGTTGCAAACCACCTTGGGATCTCTCGTTCTTCGGTATCGAGGGCCTTTACTGAAGGGGCTAGCATTGCCCCTAAGCAAAAAGCCCGCATACTTGATGCGGCAAAAGAGTTAGGTTATCAGCCCAATTTATTTGCCCGTACATTAAGTACACCATCGAAGAAGGCCAAATCCCATCTTGTAGCGATATTGATAAGTGATTTTTCTAATCCTTATCAGTCTTACTTATTTGAAGTGCTTTCAGCTGCATTGCAAAACAGCGATAAAATGCCCGTGCTCGTCAACATTAATAACGAGACAGATCTTGATACCGCAATTTTAAGGCTATCTGGCTATCAAGTGGATGGTGTCATTGCCGTTGCTGGTTCGTTACCAACACAAAGCTTCGAGCAATGCCTTAAATTGAAATTACCCTTGGTAACATTGGGGCGCTCTGACCCACAGCATGTGATCCCATCCATTCAAACTGATAACCACCTTGCAGGAAGATTAGCGGCTAAGTACCTTTTATCAAAAGGGCTAACACAACTGGGCTATATTGCAGGCCGTGAAGATGGTGAAGCCTCTAATGCTCGCCATGATGGTTTTCGTGCTGAATTAGAGTTCGCAGGCGTAAATACTCATAATATATTTATTGCTGGCCGCTATGGTTACAGTGCTGGGTTTGAGGTCGGGGTACGCCATAGTGAAGAGATACGACAATTACAGGGAGCGTTCTGTGCTTCGGATGCATTAGCTTTCGGGCTAATCGACAGCTGTAACCAAGTTAATGGTATCAATATACCCGGGCAGCTGCATGTTGTCGGTTGTGATGATGTGCCGATGGCATCGTGGCAAGGTTATCAACTAACCACTATTGCTCAACCCGTTCATACCATCGCAGAAAAAGCCCTTCAATATTTAGAAGCATTATGGGCAAACGATACACAATCGCCATCACCGATACGCTTAGCACCTGAATTAATGATAAGGCGTACTTAATCTTAACCTTCCAGCGAGTACTAAAGCTACGTTACGATATTAAACCGACCCACACCACTTAATATCACCGCACCGTATTATCTACGTACTAATAAGCCTCGTATTCCTAACGGGGCTCAGACCTTGGCTTACTTATACCGATAGAAGGGATTCAGGGGCGATTAACTCCTCACCTTTATCGCTCCTATTTTAAATACACAACCGTATTCATTAAACATTGCAGGATATTTCAATTCGGACATAGCCTGTCCGAAGTTATACTTAATTTGTGTGAAGTGAATCGGTTTCTCTCCCTTCTTCTATCTAAAATACTCAGCATCTTCAGGAGGCACCATGCTCAAACAACAACGCATTAATACTCTTCGTTCAATTTTGTTGAAAGAGAAGCAGGTATCGGTCAATGACATGGCTAAACAACTAAAGGTAACAGATAGAACCATCCGAAGAGACTTAAAGCAATTAGAACAACTGGGCATTGCCGAGCTCTATTTCGGCGGTGCCAAGCTCGTAAACGTTAACAAAGCAGACTTATTTAAGCAGGTTGGAATGAAAACGATAATGACAACACTGTCGGAAAAATATCAAAAAGAAAACATGCCGACTGATTCAGCTAAACAAGATCACATTGGACTCTACATACTTGGCTCATTCAATATCGATATTGTTTCTGAGGTCGCCAACTTCCCTAAAGAAGGACAAACTATCCATTCTCTTTCCACCAACTTCTATGCAGGTGGAAAAGGTTCAAACCAAGCGACAGCTGCCGCCAATGTATGCGATGCCGTCCACCTTGGCGTCAAAATTGGCAAAGATGAATTTGGCACAAAGGCAAGAAATTACTTCTCCAGCACCAATATCCACTCATTTACCGTATTTGAAGATGAGAGTAAACCAACAGGCAATGCACAGATATTTGTCTCTAGAAATAGTGGCGAAAACTTTATTGCAATCGACCTAGGTGCCAACCTCACAATTACCGAACAAGAACTGGATCAAGAGTATGCGCTTATTCAAGAGAGCAAAGTATTCCTTACTCAACTTGAAAATAACTTCAGCGCAACTAAAGCTGCAATCGAATGCGCCAGTGCGACTCAATCATTAGTTATCGTCAACCCTGCCCCATACGTTGAAGATGTGAAATCAATCATGCACTTGATTGATATCATCACCCCTAATGAAACAGAAGCCCAAGACCTATCAGGCATTGAAGTTACTGATTTAGCTTCAGCCAAAAAAGCCGCTGAAGCTATTCATACAATGGGAACAAACATTGTACTCATGACAATGGGCAGTAACGGCGCTTTACTTTTTGATGGTGAACACCATCGCCACTTTCCCCCTTTTAAAGCTGTAGTAACTGATACCAGTGGAGCTGGTGACTCATTTAATGGCTCGCTTGCTGCGAGCCTAGCTAACGGTAAACCTCTTGAGTATGCCGTTAAATATGCCTCTGCGTTTGCTTCACTGGCAGTAGAACGCAAAGGCGCATCAAATATGCCTGAAGCCTCACTCGTAGAATCTAGAATGCAATCACAGGAGATCATGTAATGAACGTAACTTTTCCAACACTCACTCTCACCCAACGTATGTCATTGCTAGATACTCCTGCCTCAGGCAAGGTACCAACAGTAATAGATAGCGATACCTTCAATGAAATTGATGATCAATTTGCCATCGCATGGGCATTGCTACACTCCGAGCGTATTGACTTACAAGCGATTTATGCGGCTCCTTTTACTAATTCGATGTTCAACGACACTCACGAAGCAGTATCAGATCCTGAAGTAGGCATGACGCTCAGCTTTGAAGAAATTGAGCGTGTCTTAGAGCGTTTATCAATCGCTAACCCACTTCCAATTTTTAAAGGCTCGACTAAGTACGTAAAACAGTGTGAACAACCAGAACTATCTCCAGCGGTAAATGACCTCATCAAGCGTGCCCATCAATGCGAAGGGACACTGCAAGTTATCAGTATCGGTGCTCCAACCAATATCGCCCATGCTTTACTTGCTGACCCAAGTATTATTCACAAAATTCACGTGTTATGGCTGGGCGGACATAGTTTTGATTGGCCAAATACCGAAGAATTTAATCTACTGCAAGATATTGATGCAAGCCGTGTTTTACTTGATTCAGGTGTCGCTTTAACACTATTCCCGTGCATGGGCGTAACTAATACTCTCGCAAGTTCAGTACCAGAAATTCAACACTATCTAGCAGGTACTAGTGACATTGGCGATTACTTAGCCCAAGAAGCGCCAAAATGCCCGTGGATAGGCTTTGGCAATCGTAAAGTAATTTGGGATATTGCCCCTGTCGGTTATCTACTCAATGCTAACTGGTACACCCCAACGTTCTGCGCATCCCCAATTCTCAACGATAACTTAACGTGGAGTTTTGATTTACAACGCCACCCAATACGCGTCATCAAGTTTATCGAGCGCGATGAGTTATTTGTCGATTTATTCCAAACACTGATTAAGGCTTAACTACTAATGCAAACGTTAATAATATTAGTCGGTATAGTCGTATTGCTCGGCATCGCTTTTTTAGCATCATCTAATCGTTCAGCAATCAATTACCGAACGGTTTCTATTGCTTTATTATTGCAAGCTTCAATAGCGGCATTCATTCTATTTGTTCCAGCAGGTCAAGTAATCCTCATTGGTGTATCGGGTGCTGTAAGCTCAATCATGGATTACTCAGGTGAAGGGATTCGTTTTTTATTTGGTGATTTAGGGGCATATGGCTCAGGGTTCATCTTTGCTATTCATGTGTTACCTATCATCATATTTTTTAGCTCATTAATGTCAGTACTTTACTATTTGGGCATTATGCAGCGAGTCGTAAAATATATCGGTCTCGCGGTCAGAAAAATACTAGGTACCTCTCAGGCGGAATCAACAGCTGCTGCCGCTAATATTTTTATTGGTAACACTGATGTCTTTGTCATGATGAAGCCATATGCGCCTAAAATGACAAAATCAGAACTATTTGCTCTGATGACAGGCGGTTTTGCCTCGATTGCAGGCTCTGTGCTAGTTGGATTCGCAGGTATGGGCATTGAGATTAAATACCTCGTTGCAGCTGCATTCATGTCAGCGCCTGCAGGGTTACTGTTTGCTAAAATCATTTACCCAGAAACCGATGAACCTGCAACAGTAAACCTCAACATATACGATGATGAAGAGAAACCAATCAATATCATTGAAGCAGCAACTAATGGTGCCTTCACTGGTCTGAAGATGGCAGCTTCTATTGGTGTCATGTTGCTCGCTTTAATTGCCCTAATAGCAATGTTTAACGGTATGTTAGGCGCAGTATTTGGCCTTGTTGGCATTGAAGGCCTAACCCTACAGAAAATTTTCGGATTTATGTTTGCGCCAATAGCGGCACTATTGGGTATTCCATTTGATGAGGTTTTAATTGCTGGTAACTTTTTAGGCCAAAAACTGGTTCTAAACGAGTTCGTCGCTTTCATGAGCTTTTCGGAAGTACGTGAAACACTAAGCCCTCATACACAAGCCGTTATCACCATGGCACTAGCTGGTTTTGCTAACCTGTCAGCCCCTGCCGCTATGATTGGTGTACTTGGTACCATCGTACCAGAAAAGAAAAAGTTTATTGCCTCGATGGGTGTCAAAGTTATTCTAGCAGCAACCCTTGCAAATCTTATGAATGCAGCACTGACCGGCTTATTCTTATCAATGATGTAACCCTTACCCAATAAATCTATTAGATACCTCAAGCGAGGTATCTAATAAACAATTCACACTTGGCGTAAATGCGCCAAGTGCGGTTTTCTGCACCTAAAAAGTACTATTAATAAAGGCTTTACTAATGAAACGTATATTAAAATCAGCAGTTCTACTTGGTTCATTATTATCATCCGCCGCAATGGCTGATACCTATTCAGGCTGGGGAAATATTCATTACGATTACCAAGCTTGGGGGCACGGTGTTACCGAAAGCGACTTTTCACAATCACTCGTTGGTATTGAAGGCGGTTTTAATTTTGAGTGGGGCGAAGTGTTTGGTTTTTATGATTTCGAAGGCCTTGATCGTGACTCAGGAGAACAAACTGCGACAATGAGTTTACAAGCCCATACATATCTGGGGGACTCCGGCTTAAGCTTGTTTACCAAAGTTTATAGCACCCAAGGTAAAGAAATAAAAGAGACTAACAACTTCCTTGGCTTCGGTTATGTCGGTATTGGTGGAGATGGCTGGTGGTTTACGCCATGGCTAGCAGGTAACTACACGACTGTTTATAACGAATTTGCTGAAACAACGAATAGCAACGGGTTTAATGGCGCTACTTTAGGCTGGAGCGCAGGCTATGCTTTCGAAGCTTTTGGACAGTCACTATTACTGAGCAATTGGACAGAGGTTGAATTTCTAAGAAACGATGACTATGCACAAAACAATAACGGTGAGTCCGGTATTAATGGCGGCCTTAACTTAGGCTGGAATATTACCGATGATATCAATGCCACGTTAATGTACCGCTACTATTACAACAAACTTGGTGCAGATGGTTACGGTGATATCTTGATCTACCGCTTAGCCTATATGTTCTAAGCTGAAATGCTTATGCTCTCAGTGCTTATCTATTCATACTGGGAGCATCTACCTTCCATCTGTTTCATATTAATCAACACCGTAAAACCCAAATACACGCACCATAGAATCAATACCTTACCAACTTAAAAGTATTGAGTAGTGATCTTACTGCGCTTAACAGTTAGAATTGCCGCCTTAATGCCCATGAAGCGTTGTGCTCTTAGGGCTCAACGTTTTATATAGATCACCATATGCACAGCCCAGCCCATTGTTTTACACCGTTTAACACTTCTATTGATGAATACACATTGCCTGAGCGGTTCACCTACCCGTTTTACTATGAACCTCACCCACTTTGCCTACTGGCCGCCGAAGAGCTACAACAGCATTTACACACGCAATCAGAATGGCAGCATAACTTCGGCTTAGAAGGCGAAATAGAAAATGCCATAGGTAAAATGTTTGGCGTACTGCTAGTCGAAAACACTAAAGGCGAGCTAGGCTACATCTCTGCGTTTTCCGGTAAAATGGCCGATAGAAATCTGCTACCGCATTTTGTGCCACCCGTTTTTGACATGTTGGCAGAAGACAGTTTCTTTTTAGCAGAACAAGCCGAAATTAATCAGATTAACGCTCAAATTGAAGCGCTGGAATCCAACCCTGCATTAACTCGTCTTCGTTTAACCTTGAAGCAAGAAAAACAATCAAGTGATGATGCACTGAAGCTACACCGTAGCAATATGGTTGAAGGTCGTAAGATCAGAAAAGCCAAGCGTACGGCTTCGGCTGAGCTACCCGAGGCCGAACGCCAAGCACTAAAACAGCAATTAAGCCAAGAAAGTGTGATTGAAAAACTACAACTTCGCGATTTAAAGCTGCATTGGGAAGCTCGTATCACGACAATTCAACTTGAACTCGATACGATTGTTGCGGAAATCACGCCGCTAAAAGCTGCTCGTAAAGCACAGTCTTCAGGGCTACAGCAAAAACTGTTTGATCAATACCGCTTTCTTAATGCCAATGGACAAGAAAAAAATCTGGGTGAATTGTTTGCCAATACTACCCAAGGTGTTCCACCAGCCGCAGCTGGAGAATGTGCAGCACCGAAGTTGTTGCAATATGCGTACAAATGGGGACTGAAACCACTCGCACTTGCCGAATTTTGGTGGGGTTTACCGCCTAAGTCATCTATCAGGCAGCACAGAAACTTCTACCCTGCTTGCCAAGGCAAGTGCCAGCCTATTTTAACCCATATGCTTGAAGGGCTAGAGGTGGATGAGAACCCACTACTGAAGAACCCAGCAGAAGGCAAAACCGTTGACATCATTTACCAAGATGATGATATGGCTGTTGTACATAAGCCCGCAGAGTTCTTATCCGTTCCGGGCAAAACCATCGAAGACTCTGTTTACTTCCGCATGAAGCAGCTATTTCCCGATGCAACTGGCCCATTGATTGTGCATCGCTTAGATATGTCGACATCTGGCTTGATGGTGATAGCGATTAGCAAACGCGCGAACAAGAGCTTACAGAAGCAATTCATTCAACGCACAGTAGAAAAACGCTACATTGCCTTAATTGATGGCTTACTAGAAAAAGATGATGGTCGTATTTCACTGCCAATGCGTGGCGATCTTGACGATAGACCACGCCAACTAATTTGTTTTGAACACGGAAAGCCTGCAGAAACTACCTGGAAAGTGATTGAGCGTAAAGATAACCGTACCAAGCTTTACCTTTCCCCGAAAACAGGCCGAACTCACCAGCTAAGAGTTCACTGTGCACACCCTATGGGATTACAGATGCCAATTATTGGTGATGATCTTTACGGAAAGAAAGAAAAACGTCTGCATTTGCATGCCGAAACCTTAATTCTGGATCACCCTATCACCCATGAAAGAATGACATTTCAGGTTAATGCCGAGTTTTAGTCATAAAGCGACAAATTATTGACTAAAACATTGAGGTTATATTATGGTCAGTACCCATTAAGGTGCTGACCGCAATTATATTTATCACTTTAACCCTTGAAAGAGATAATATATCAACCTCTGTGACCAGCTTAAATATGAAGCTGATATATTCCCAAAAGGGAAGTTACCTCTTCCATTTCTCTCCTATTCTGAATAAAGCTCACAGATTACCAATAAAACACCTAGTAATAGGTCAYCAATAACACCTCAAACTTAATTACAAATAAATCTTTGCTAAGTTAATTAATAGTCCTATTTCGTTCAGGGCTAATAGCTAGCAAACAAACATTGTAATTCCATCAAGGAAGAACAATACAATAACATATTGATTTAAAACAACTATGGAGTAAACACGATGTTTTTCAAAAATGTTCGATTTTTGAGGAATGCTATCGGCTTTTTACTCTTTCAAATTATTGCATTAAATGCAAACGCTGTTGATTTGATTGACAATGGTAGCGTCACTCGAGCAATAAACTACAACTACTTCCCATACTCAGTTGATGTAAAAGTAATTAAAGATGGTAACACTATTGAAAAATTTGAATGCCAAATCGAAAAGAAAAGGCATAACCGAAAATCACAGTGGCCATTTCATATTGCTCAATGCATTAATAACACAAGCGTAAATGTGCTTATTGGCCAGTTGCAAGCTGATGACACAATTCTTCCGATAAAATCAACAACTGAAAATATATTTTGGAGTCCGGATAATACTTATAGCCTACAGTTTGAACTAATTGATATAGCTCCTCCGCTCGATTTCCAAAATGCCTCCCGGCTATTAGAGCGCGGGACATTTGGTCCTACACAAACGGCTATCAATGAACTAACAGGAAAAACAGCCGAGCAGTGGGTTGATGAACAAATAGCCCTACCACCGTCTTATCATCTCGATGAGTATTTACGTGTTCAAACTATCCGTGGCGAGATCGGTGGAGGTATTCAAGAGCACCGTAATTATCGTGGTAATGCATGGTGGGGAATAGTCCTCAATAACGATGACCAATTACGCCAACGAGTCGCTTTCGCACTAAGTCAATTGGTTGTTGTATCTCAAAACGATGCAGGGCTATCGGGCGATGACCGCGCCAAGGGGTTGGCCATTTATTACGATATTCTGGTACAGCATGCGTTCGGAACCTATAAAGATTTAATGCGTGATGTCACCTACTCGCCCGCAATGGGACGATTCTTAACAATGGCAGGAAACCTACCGCCAGATCCAGAGCAAAATCGTTACCCAGACGAAAACTATGCCCGTGAATTATTACAGTTATTTTCTTTAGGGGAATGGAAAACGTCTTATAGAGGGGCCACCAAGAAGGATAAAGAAACTGGCGCGCCCATTCCAGCTTATACCGAGCAAGATGTTCAAGAGCTCGCAAGGCTATTTACTGGCTGGGATGAGGTTAACGGCCTTCTGAGTCCGATGGAGGTCACCGCTGAAAACCACGACTCTGAGCCCAAGCGCATTCTAGGTAAAAACTTCCCCGGAAATGAAACTGCCGATGAAGAGCTTGAAAGGTTACTTAATATTTTGGTGACAAGACGTGAAACGGCAGTGTTCGTTAGTAAGCACCTGATCAAACAACTGGTGACATCTAACCCTGACAAAAATTATGTTGATCGTGTTGCTAGGGTCTTTAATAGTACCCAAGGTGATCTCGGTGCTGTGGTAATAGCCATTCTCACCGATCCACAACCTTATGACTTCGACCCAATAACCGTATCTAAAGCTCGTGAGCCAATTCTCACTACCGCAGCTTTATATCGCGCATTTAATGGTGAAATGGGTGATAACTACCCACACCACCGTGATACTTCACTCGGCTATGGGTACGACAGTCAATACTCCCCAGAGGGTCACCGCTTTTCACAAGGTCCACTAAGCGCACCTTCGGTGTTCAACTTCTTTCCCGCAAATTACACTCCTAGTGGCCCACTCGAAGATAACAACCTAATTAGCCCCGAGTTTGCGTTATATACCTCTGCTGAAATACCCAATTTATCTAACCTTATTTACCGCAAACTAAAAAGCGACACAACGCTTGATGGCGATGTAACAGGGCTTGCCGATAATCGGCTTATTCTGAATTACTCTGCATTTACCGGACTTTGGACAGCCGATGACAAACAGGGTTTTCTTGACCAACTCGCCAACACACTCTTTGATGGCGAGTTAACACCGCAGTTAGAGCAGCGCTTAAGCGACATTTACGATGCAATGTCAAAAAGCAATCATAACAACATGTACAAAGTTTTCTGGATGGCAGCTATGTCACCCGAATTTCAAATTCAGGAGTAATGATGATGAAATTATCGAGACGTCGATTTTTACAACACAGTGCCCTGATGACAGGGGCAAGTACGCTACCAATGGCGTTTACGCTCAGTAATAAAGCCTATGCAGCAACAGACTATAAAGCGCTTGTTTGCGTATTCCTACGTGGTGGTAATGACTCTTTCAACATGGTGATGGCGGGTGATGATGATATGTACGGCAGGTATGCTGCCCGTCGCCCTAATATCGCAATAGATAAAGCCAACCTGCTGATGACAGGAAAAACAGATAACAATGGCGTACCAATTGGTCTACACCCTAATATGCCAGGACTACAATCGCTGTTCCAAGAAGGCATGGCTGCTGGGCTAATCAATATTGGTCCCCTTGTCGGCCCAGCGGGTAGCGGTGCTCCCAACCCAACCGGATTATTCAACCATTCCAAACAGCAGTATGCGTGGGAGAGTGCTTGGCATAATAACGATTATGCCGCCTTTGGCTGGGGGGGCTTGTTGATGGATTTACTTGCTCAAGGTGGTGTGATCCCTGAATTGGTATCGCTTGGCGGTAATAGTTGGCTATCAGGGGTCAATGTCAGTGATCTACGAACCAATACGCAGGGTTCTGTTGCAGGAGTTAACGCTTTTAATGATTCTTCAACACTCGAAAGCGAATATACTGAGATGGTTAATGAGGTATATCTATCGCCATTTCATCAGCAGTACCTCAAACAGCATGAGGACTTCCTCACCCCCTATAACAACTTCCGCTCACTGATTGAAGCAACACCGCTCGACCCTACCATCAGTCGTAACAGCTCACTTGGCGCGCAGCTATCGGCGGTTAAACGCATCATTGATGCATCAATAGCATCGGGCAGCGTTGGTCGTCAGGTGTTTATTGTTAACCAAGGCGGCTATGATACTCATTCCAACCAAGTACCACGGCATGAGTCTCTGTATACTCAGCTTGATACGGCATTAACCGAGTTTACTCGCGCCCTTGGTACCAACCAGCCCAATGTCACCGCTTTTACCATGTCAGATTTTGGTCGTACCATGTACAACAACAGTAACGACGGTACGGATCATGGCTGGGGAAGTAATCAACTCGTCGTGGGTGGTGGTGTACTGGGTGGCTGCTACGGCGCTTACCCCGACTTCAATGTTGGCAGTACTGACGATAATGGTAAAGGGAGGCTCATTCCAACCTTAGCGCACGAACAAATGG
The DNA here is from genome assembly GCF_050336695.1 of Photobacterium minamisatsumaniensis. Classification (NCBI taxonomy): domain Bacteria; kingdom Pseudomonadati; phylum Pseudomonadota; class Gammaproteobacteria; order Vibrionales; family Vibrionaceae; genus Photobacterium; species Photobacterium minamisatsumaniensis. The sequence continues at coordinate 22,461 of NZ_JAKJSI010000065.1, forward strand.
CTGCTACATTAGCGACATGGTTTGGGGTCAGTAATACTGGGGTAGAAACGGTATTTCCTACGACGTCTGCCAACTTTAGCACTATGAACCTAGGGTTTATGGGGTAAAGTTACACAACTGAGTTAATGAAAATATTAAAAGCGCGGTGTGTAAATCACACCGCGCTTCTCTTTTAATTAGCGTCTCTCTGGTAGATAACACTGGCAATAACCACAGTAAGAGGCACAGTCATGATCAACCCGATACTTCCCGCAAGACCATGGATCATCGCCAGTGATAACGCGGGGATATTCATAAACTGCATCAACGGCATTTGAAAACCCCAGACCATCATGATGGTAGTGAGTGCACTGCCAACAAAAGCCAATACTAAGGTATTCGTCATTGTGCCTAAAATATCACGCCCAATTCGAACCGTTGCCAGCAAGCGATCTTTCTCAGACTGCTCTGGTGATGCTTCACGTAGCTCATGGTAAGACGAGACCATTGAGATCGCGACATCCATAACTGCCCCCAAAGCCGATATCATAATGGCAACAAACAATAACCAGCGAACTTGTATCTGCCCTTGCCCGCCTAGATAAAGCAAGTCTTCACCTTTATCAAGGTATAAGCCATTTAACTGCGCCATTTCACCAAAGATTTGCGCCATCACGCCAGCAACAATAACCCCCGCAAGCGTTCCTAACATCGCAACCAATGATTTTTTGTTATAACCCGCAACAAGCAAAAAGTTCACAATGATCTTAATTGCCATTAGCCCAATAGTCACCAACACTGGGTTCATTCCCGCAAACAATGCCGGTATTAGCACACCGACCAGCAATGCACCGGTAAAGTACAGTGACACAACAGAGTTAACGCCTTGAATACCAGCAAGCAATACCGTTAAAGCTACGATAACCCCTATCATCCAATACACCGCCGATGAACGGTCATGGTTAAAAGGCCAGTAGATTGTACGACCCGCCTGCTCGCGGATCAGCATGATAAATCTATCACCTTCTTGGACATAAACATTGTGTAGCCGGCTTAGCTGGTTCTCGACTTCAACTTGCTTTCCTTGCTCATCACCGTCGAGCAGTTCGACCATTAACCGCTGACGGCCTGTCTTAATTGAAGGTACTAAATGATCGGATTGAGTACTCTCAGTTAAAACCTCTAGAACTTCTGCTTTTACAAATACTTGGTTACTGTATGCCGCAGGGCGAAAAGTTTCACTAACTGAAGGCGAGAACCACAAAATAGCCGTTGAAATTAAAAAGATAACAACAGGGAAAATTAATCGTTTCAACATTATTTTTTACCTAAATAAGAAGGCGCTGTTAGCGCCTTCTTTATTTATATGACTTAGCTAAGAGCTTAGTTTGGTTGATTAGTATAAACGCAACCGTTATATAAATCAGTTAGAGATGAGCTACCAGCATTCGGGTTAACGAACCAAGAGTTTTCATTCGTAACATTCATTGATACATTTATCGCATCACGGGCACCAGGGCCTGAGCGCATCACACAAATTTCTTTGTTTTGTAAGCGTCCCCAAAGCTCTTTACCCTCACCTTCACGAAGCGTTAAGATATCACCTTTAACATCATCCGCTACCACACCGTTAGCATCAGATGGACCGTACTGTTTGATGTACCAGTTATTGTTTTCAAACTCACTACGTTCTAACACACCTTTCTCGGCAACATAAGCCGTTAGCATGTCACGTACCGCGTAAATCTGTTCAGCAGAAGATTCCCAAATCACGTCTTCCTCTGTCACCCAGCCCACTTCTTTCATCGGCGAGCCAAAGCGGTAATCGTTAATCGCTAATACATATGTATTTGATTCTTCAAAAGAAGTACCACGAATCTCTTTAATTTTAACTCGTTCACCAACTTCTTTACTTAAATCAACCACGTAATGGATATCGCCATCGAAAATATCGTAGTTAAATGAAGGTACATCCGGATCAAATGAAACGGTAATATCACCTTCTTGATACGTATTAAAGTAGCTGTAAGACCACTCCATGTACTCTTTCAGGTTTTCACCTGTAATATTTACCGCAACAAGCTGGTTGTCATACATGTACAGGTTAGCACTGTCTTTCTTACGGTATTCTTGACCATCAAATAGATTTGAACCATCAGAGAATAGTGCAGCAGCAGATACATCTACCTTCACACCCGCTTTCTCTTCGATATTCATGATTTGAATTTGGTTGATCAGATCAGTCAATGGCATGTCAGACAATTTGCCATTATGAATCGTTGAATACAGGCGTAAACCTTCACTGTTAAGTACTTGCTCTTCACCTACCGCTTCATCGGCTTTACCATTTGCAGAGTTTGTGAAGTTACCAACCACTTTACCGATCATAATATTTGCATCAGTTACAGATTCATCATGAATATGCTGCATTTCATTTTGAAGCGCAGCATCTTCTTCAACATCAGCAACCGTACGGTTCGACATAGTTGTATCAACAATCTGCCATTTACCGTCTTGATCTTTTTCAAGCTCAATTTCAGCTTTCGCTAGTGCCCAGCCCCAGTTACCTGGTTCAATAACCTTCACTTTTTCATGACGGTTTTCAGCATTGTAAACACCAGACTTGTCTTTATCTTCCGCTTCGTTTTTATCACCAACAGAGATGTTTGGCATTTCTGCAGTACTGTCAGCACCTTTTTCAACTTGTTCGATAAAGCGAGCATGCTCGTGACCCATGAAAATCACATCAAACTTATCGGCAAGATCTGAAGCAATTTCATGAACACCACGGTCGTGTTCTTTACGACCATAGTGAAGCGCACCAATCACCACGTCAGGCTGGTATTGATCAATAACCGCATTTACGGTTTCTTCAATTGCAATATGCTCGTCTTTAAAGTCAAGATTACGGAAGTTCTCTGGGTTAGATGCATTCCACACTTTCACCCATGATGGAGTAAGACCAATAACCGCAACTTTTGCGCCATTGACTTCAAAAATTTGGTAGCCACGTAAGAATGGAACTTCCTCGCCATTTGACTGACAATCTTCTGAGTTTTTATCCCAAACGATATTTGACGAGATTACCGAGCCGTTAAAGCCTTCAAGGCTACGCTCAAGGAATGCGCGTTCAAAGTCAAACTCGTGGTTACCCGGTACCCACAAGTCATAATCCATGAAGTTCATGGTTTCAACAACAGGATGAATAGGTTCGTTATTGAATAGCTCTGCTGAGTTACCTTGTACTGTATCGCCAAGGTCAATCATTAAGAAGTTATCGTTGTTTGCACGCTCTTCATTAAGTAACGTCGCGATTTTAGTGAAGCCCGCGTTAACATCTACACCATCTAATGCATAATCGTAGGCAAAGATACGACCGTGCATATCACCTGTCGCACCAATGGTAATAGTTTGGCGGGTCAGTTGGTGGTTATCACCTTTTACGATAACCGATGGTGTCGGCTCAAACGTATTACACTCAACAATTGGTGGACGAACTGTTGGGTAATCCACTTCGTCACTTTTGTCATTCTTGTTACTGCTGTTACAACCTGCTAATGCTGTAATAATTGCAGCACTTAACGCTGCATATTTTATAGTATTTTTTTTCATTTCTCGAAAACCAATAAATAAGGAATATCAATACAGCGAGAAATATACGCCCAGTAAATAGAATAAAAACTCAAAAGCAATAGGAGGTGTAAATAAATGTAAATTTGGTAAGTTCGATAAATGAATCGTTAATTGTAAACCATTGCATGATGACTTTTTGTTTCAGAGTAACATATCAAAAACAATTTACCGCTCAGAAAACGAACAGGCAAACGGTTGCAATTGTGATCTTCCTCACGCAAATGTTTAAATAGAAAGAACGCAGATTAACTTGAAGGGTGATGCAAGTCACACAAAAAAGCAGATAAATACTAATCATATTTAGACAAATGTTAAAGCAAACGTTGTTTACAAAACGACAAACCATTAATGAGAATACAGTTAAATGGCTAACAAAATTGAGAATTGACGCTTATACCTTAACACTGAAACTAAAAAAGGCGCCGAAGCGCCTTTTATAAGATTATGAGTGATTACTGATTAGTGTAAACACAACCGTTGTATAACTCATCTTTCGTCGCATCAGGCTTATGGTTCGGATTTACAAACCAAGTATTTTCGTCAGTGATATTCATAGAAACGTTAATTGCATTTCGAGCGCCTGGCCCTGAACGCATCACACAAACCTCTTTGTTTTGCAGTCGGCTCCAAAGTGCCTCACCATCTGCGCCATCTTCACGAAGTTTAAGGATATCGCCCTTCTGCTCTGCTGCAACTTCACCGTTGGCATTTGATGGGCCGTATTGTGTAATATACCAGTTGGTATTTTCAAACTTGCTACGGTCAAGAACGCCAGTTTCAGCAACGTACTCTGTCAGCATATCGCGAACAGCGTAAACAGGCTCTGCAGAAGAATCCCAAATCACATCATCTTCAGAAATCCACCCTACTTTCAGCATAGGTGTACCTAATCGGTAGTCATTAATGGCTAACACGTATGTTTCTGACTCATTAAAGTCAGTGCCGCGAATTTGAGAAATCTCAATTCGCTCACCAACCTCTTTACTTAGGTCGACGGTATAGTGAATATCACCATCAAAGATATCGTAGTTGTATGATGGAATAGTAGGGTTAAATGAAACCGTTAAGTCACCCTCTTGATAAGTATTGAAGTAGCCGTAAGACCACTCCATGTACTCTTTCAGCTTATCGCCTTTAATATTTACGGCCACTAACTGGTTGTCGTACATGTATAGGTTAGCACTGTCTTTTTTGCGGAACTCTTGACCATCAAACAAGTTTGAAGCATCTGAGAATAATGCCGCGGCCGATACATCTACTTTTATAGGGTTGCCATCGGCATCAACCACCTTGTCTTCAATTTTGTTAATTTGAATTTGGTTGATCAGATCAGTCAATGGTGTGTCATACAACTTACTAGTATGAATAGTTGTATATAAGCGCAGGCCTTCACTGCTTAAGTGCTGCTCTTCACCGACGGCTTCATCAGCAAAGCCACCAGCAGCATTGGTAAAGTTGCCGATGACTTCACCAATTTTGATGTTTGCATCAACAACAGAGGCATCATGAACATGCTGCATTTCTTTTTGCAATGTTGCATCTTCTTTCACATCGGCAACAGTACGGTTTGACATGGTTGTATCAACAATCTGCCATTTACCGTTATTATCTTTTTCTAGTTCGATTTCAGCTTTTGCTAATGCCCAACCCCAGTTGCCCGGCTCAATAATCTTTACTTTCTCATGGCGATTTTCAGCGTTGTAAACACCAGACTTCGTTTTATCTTCTACTTCGTTACCAGCATCAACAGAAATATTTGGCATTTCAGCCGCAATATCTGCACCTTTTTCGACTTGCTCAATGAAGCGAGCGTGCTCGTGTCCCATGAAGATCACATCAAATTTATCAGCCAGTTTTGATGCAATTTCATGAACACCACGATCATGCTCTTTACGGCCATAGTGTAATGCGCCAATCACGACATCAGGCTGGTACTCTCCAATAACCGCATTAACTGTTTCTTCAACAGCGATAAGCTCGTCTTTAAAGTCTAAGTTACGGAAGTTTTCAGGGTTGGACGCGTTCCAGACTTTAACCCATGATGGCGTCAGGCCGATCACTGCGACTTTTGCACCATTTACATCAAAGATTTGGTAACCACGTAGGAATGGAACTTCTTCACCATTTGACTGGCAATCAGTCGCATTCTTGTCCCATACAACATTTGAAGATATAACCGAGCCATTAAAGCCTTCTAAGTTACGATCAAGAAAAGCACGCTCGAAATCAAACTCATGGTTACCCGGCACCCACAAGTCGTAATCCATGAAGTTCATGGTCTCAACAACTGGGTGTAACGGTTCGTTATTAAATAGTTCAGCAGAGTTACCTTGAACAGTATCGCCAAGGTCGATCATTAAGAAGTTTTCGTTATTTTCGCGCTCTTCATGCAATAAGGTCGCAATTTTGGTGAAACCAGCGTTCACATCGACGCCATCAAGTGCGTAATCGTAAGCAAAAATACGACCATGCATATCACCTGTCGCACCTATCGTGATGGTTTGGTGAGTCAATTGGTCATTCTCACCTTTTACAATAACGGCCGGTGTAGGTTCAAATGTTTTACATTCTGCAATAGATGCAATTTCGTTTTTTACTTCGTTCGTATTATTGTTATTATCGCATCCCGCTAATGCAGCAACGATTGCTACACTAAGCGCTGTATATTTTAAGGTATTATTTTTCATTTTTCGCAAACCAATAAAATTAAAAAAACAAACACTAAGAAATATACGCTTGCAAATAGAGTAAGTACTTAAAAAAGCATTAAAGAAGTTTCAATTTGTAAATTCAGTAAGTTCAATAAATGAATCGTTAATTGTAAACCATTGCATGATACGTAACCGTTAAAACCATACAAATGCACAACATGAATTTGTTCAATAAGAATACAGACGTTCTCACACAATTAATGCATAGAGAATAACGGTGAAGTACAAGCGATTTTACGCCACCATAGAAGACGGTAGTCGTAATAAATAAACTGAGGCTAGAGTTTGTGACTTAATGTAATTCGTAAACTGGCTTTGCCAAATCAATTAGCAAAGCCAAGAAAAACTATTCTAGTTCGACTTTAGGTCGGAATGTCATTTCATGCATAACAATGTCATCCGGCAGCTCTAGGATACAAGCCACTGTTTTAGCAACACTTTCTGGTGACATATATTCAGGCCGGTCAGCAACTCTAAAGTTAGAATCTGTTCCACCGGGGAACAATGAAGTGACTTTAATTCCATGTGGCTGAGCTTCTTTCATTAAGATTGAGCTAAACCCTGCTAGCCCTTGTTTCATCGCAGTATAAATGCTCATTGTTTCGTTCGCACGTTTAGCAACAGTACTGACGACATTAATGATGTGACCAGAGTTTAGCGGCTTCATCACTTTCAGTGCTTCGCGGCATAAGAGTGCAGGCGCTCTTAAGTTTATAGCGTATTGATCCTCAAACTCTTCGAGGGTAAATTCATCAATAGAGCACTTTCTTGAAATCATTCCTGCATTGTTAATAAGGACGTCCATTTCACCTAAATGCTGATGCGCTAGCTTAAACATTTCAAGCGTTTGTTCAGTACAACTTAAATCTGCTTGTAAAGTATGGCAGCCTACTGCTGTACTTAGCTCATTTAATTTGTCCTGATTCCGTCCTGTTGCAACAACAACATGTCCTTTTTTTGCTAATAGCTTTGTTAGTTCGTAGCCAATACCACTCGTAGCGCCAGTTATTAGAATGTTCATAATAATCCTATCCGTTGAATATTAAAGCCTGCTGAAAATAAATATATACACACACGAAAGCCCACGAAGCATTAATCAGCCTCTACCAGTAACTTATTAACCGTATGATTTTATATTATCATCAATTATATTCTGACTATATCTGTAC
>NZ_JAKJSI010000066.1:0-28266 GCF_050336695.1 Photobacterium minamisatsumaniensis
ACGTACTATAGATAATTCAAACTTAAAGTTACTATATGAAAACTAAAATGCTAGAATAAAATCGTTATTAATTATTTAGGCGGTAAAGATGTCAGATTTAATGAGCACCTTAACGAACTTAAGAACACTTCGTTCAGTAGCGAAAGAAATGTCACTGGATGCACTTCAAGAAGGTTTAGAAAAATTTAAAACAATTGTGACTGAACGTGAAGAGCAGGAAGCTCAATCTAATGCTCAAAATGCAGAAAAGAATGCATTAATTGAAAAATACCGTCTGATGCTGCAAGAAGAAGGTATTACACCAGAAGAGCTACTTGAAAAAGTTCAAGGAAAGAGCAGCACTAAGCGTGCACCTCGTCCAGCTAAATATAAGTTCCTTGATGAAAATGGTGATGAAAAAACGTGGACTGGCCAAGGCCGTACACCTGCAGCATTGAAAGTCGCATTAGATGGCGGTCGTTCATTGAAAGAATTTGAAATCTAATTTCAAACTGGTGAACTCTCGAGTGCATCATTATTGTATCAGCTAGCACTACAATATACGGAAAGGTACAGTGAAAGTAGTAATACATCATTGATGCTCAGTTCTCTTTATTGTTCTTGAATACGCGCTGAAACGAAGAGCCTGCACAATGTGCAGGCTTTATTTTTTATAATATATTGCGCCTATATTTGAGTCTATTCGGCTGTATAAAGGTGTGAGCGTGTTATTAACGAATAGATTGAAAGTGACCAATAATTTGGGTGACTTCCTGTATCCTTCGAATAAAGCTTTGTTTTGATGCTCGTTCAAACTCAGTATGATCACCGTCACCAAATGGACCGAATCCATCCAGAGTTGGTATACCGGCACCTGCGAGTACATTGGCATCGCTTACGCCCCCTCGCTGTTCAGTGAGTAAGGGATAGCCGAGTACTGATGATAATGTATCAACTAATTGCTGCTGCTCGGCAGTGGGCACCATTACATCCCGTTGTAAGCCACCACTGATTGTTGTTGTAACGCCTTCAATGATAGGTGAGGCAACCAATGTTGGTATGGCGTCGAGTAAGCGGTTTTGTTCGCTGACTTGGGTAAACCTCGCTTCGACCATTAGTTGAGCATTAGGTGAGATAGTATTGGTACTAATCCCTCCATTAATTTTACCGACATTGACTGTTGTACCTTGGTCAATATTAGTTAGCTCAGTCAATAAAATAAGTAATTTAGCAGCAACGAGGTTAGCATTTTTACCTGTTAGGTAATGATTACCAGCATGAGCTGCAACGCCCTTTATATCAATACAAAAAGTCGCAACGCCTTTACGACCATCAACAATTTCATGGTTCTTACCTGCAGCTTCAAAATCAAGGCATGCGCAGTAGTGATGAGCAATACTTTGAGTAACAGCTTTACTGTCATCGCTACCTGTTTCTTCATCAGAGACTAATAAAAAATCGACGTTATTTAATTGCCCTACCTGATTGTAAATTTCACGTAGAGCCGTCAGTGCAACGAAGTTGCCGCCTTTCATATCGCATGCGCCAGGCCCGTAAATCCATTCGCTATCTTCTCGGAATCCTTCAAATGTATTGGGTGGGAATACCGTATCTAAATGACCTAATAACAGTAGCCTTGGTTGGTTAGTCGTTATAGGGCTGGTAAACAAGAGATGGTTGCCAATTTCCTTACGGTGGAAAACCTCTGTTTGCATCCCAAGTTCTTCTAGCCAACGTTGCATTAGTTGGCCATTGGCATCAACACCTACTTTATTGTGGGTCCAAGAGTTGATATCTATCAATTGTTGTAAATCCGCAAAGTCGACCTGTGTCACTTCCTCTCTCCTTGGTCATGATTCTTGAAGTTATTGAATATACTTTTTGCAAACATGAACTTTGATCACTGTTATCAAAAATATGCAACATTAAGCTATCAAACTAGATTAACATCGTGCAGTGGCATACTGCATGCTTTTTAGTAACTATTGTCAAAATTGAGGAGTGATCATGCCTAGCCATCGTGTCGGCTTATGGATGTATCAAAATTCTGGTGGAACAGAAATTGAAAAAAAGATTATTACCCAACTAAATGACAGGAATATTGCCGTCATAGCGGGGCTAGATCTTCGTAATGGGACTGCGAATAATGGCAATATTTTTTGTAATGGCCATATGATGGACGAACTTGATTTGTTTTTTTCATACAACGCGGGACAGCAAAGCCATTACCAGATGTACATGTATCAGGCGTTAAGCAGCATGATACCGACGATCAATAGTTTTTCAGCCTTTGAGTTAACGGAAGATAAGTTTCGTACTGCACATTTACTCAAGCGACATGGTATTCCAACCTCTGATTATATTGTCTGTAATAAAGATAATATTCAGCAATTGAAAGAGCATTTACATTTTTGGCAAGGAAAAGCCATATGTAAACCGGTCAATGGCTGGGGAGGGAAGGGGATTATCAAGATTGAAAGCGAACGAGACCTTGATCTAATTTGTTCTTATATTACTGATCAGAGTTCCCCGCAGTTCTATATTGAGCGAGTTATTGATAATGATTTTTCTGACTACCGCATAGACATTGTCGACAATAAATTTGTTGCTTGCTATGGCCGAAAGGCGGCGAAAGGAAGCTGGAAAACTAATGTTTCTAGCGGGGGGAGCGTGATAGTTCGCGAGCCAAATCCTGCTGTCGTTGAGCTAGCCTTGAGAGCTGCAAGGGCCACAGGGCTCGAAATAGCAGGGGTAGATATTATTTATGATCTTGAGCATCAGCAATATGTTGTCTTGGAAGTGAATGGTATCCCTGCCTTTGCGACCCCAGAGCAAGAGCGAAACGGCTTGGATTTTAATGATAAAAAAATTGGTTTTTTAGCTGATTTAATCGAGCGCACAGTAACAAACTCACCGCTAACTGAAATAACAAACACCATAACAACAGATAATGCTGTAAAGGAAAAAGACTATGACCACCTCTAACCAACCCTTACCTAAAATTGGCTTATTGTATTTAGATCATGTATTACGTTTCTTTGATACATCTAACTTTAAGGGTTGGCCAAATAAAATTGAAAAAGTCACTTATCATTGGGGAAATGATAAGCAACGTTTTATCAATGAAGTGAAAAACAAAAAAATTGATGTTTTGATCGGTAATATTCCTGCAACAGCGTATGAGACGTTTCGTGATATTGCACGACAGCTACCGAATGTTCGGTTTATTCCGTCAATGGATAGCCAGTTTAGTAATAAATCGAAAGAAAACGTCACGCATTTTTGCGAGAAGTACCAGCTACCCATTCCGGCAACAAAAATATTTTATCAAGTTGATGAAGCACTAGCGTATTTGCATAATACCCAGTACCCAAAAATTGTTAAACGCTCTTATGGACCGTCAAACTATGGTGGCTATTTTGTCCATAAGGTTGATAGTGTTGATGAAGCGGTACGGTTATTTACCCAAAAACGTTATTACCCTGCATATATTCAAGACTTTGTGCCAATGAAAGCGGATATTCGTGTGATGCTGGTAGGGCACCAACCGGTTTGTGCATTTTGGCGTCGGCCTCCTGAAGGCGAATGGTTAACAAATACTAGCCAAGGTGGCAGTATGGACTACCAAGACGTGCCACAAGAAGTATTGGATCTTGCCGTTAAAGCGTCAAAAGTCGCCAAAGCGGAGTATTGGGCCTGTGATATTGCTGTGAGTATGGATGATGATTACACTATTTTAGAGTGTGCGACGGCGTTTGCTGCATTTCCTTACATTCGCGATTGGATTGGACAATATTTAATGTGGCTTCTTGCCCCTCAGCACTTCAAGAAACCTTATTTTGCCCACAAAAACTGGGAAGAGATCGGTAAAATTGATTCATCACTGCTGCGAACCATGCGTCATATTTCTTTTGGTCAACCATGCTATTCCACAGATACGGGTGAATATGCGCCCGCGGATGAGCAGTACCGCTTACTACGTACAGAAGGTCAGTCATTAGAAGAGTGGCCAAGTGAAGCATGGAATTTTCAGGATTTGAATAAGCTTGAATCATCCAATCCGTATGTCGTTAATAACCAGTATCAACAGTCACAGCTACAAGCGGTGGATACAGGAATTGAAGAGTGCAAACGCCCTGTAGGAGCTTTCGATACTGACACGGAGATTGCATCCGATGCAGAAACAATGAATACCATGACAGAAGAACAGCTTTTTTCATTTTTTATCGGAGTGAAAGGAGTAGGTAACGCATTGGCGTCAGATATTTTGGATACACTTGGTGTTGAGGGAGCTTTCAATGCATTAAATCATGCACCAGAGCAATTGATGACGGTTCGTAACCTTAAGCAGAAAAAGCTTGAGCTCATCATTGACCGCTGGTTAGAGCATGAGCTTACGGTGTAAGGGAGCGTGATGAAAAAACAATATCTATCGTATCAAGATACGATCGACTTTCTAACGCATGCAATGGAAAAGTATCCCAACTTAATTCGATTAGAAAGCATTGGTGATACGCATGAAGGCCGCCCAATTATGATGGTGACCGTATCACAGGATGTTGCCTATGCGAATTTAAAGCCGGCGTTACTTTATACGGGAACTATTCATGCCCGAGAGTGGATTGGGATAGAACTCGCGGTTAATTTTATTCAGTACATACTAGATAATTATCCAAGCAACCCAGATGTAGTGGAGGCGCTTACGCGCAATACACTGTATATGGTGCCATGTTTAAACCCTGATGGGTTTGAGTACTCACGTAAACAATTTTCATTTTGGCGTAAAAACCGACGTGATAATGGTGATGGGACGTTTGGTGTTGATTTGAATCGTAACTTCGGTGTTAACTTCCACCACTCGTCAGATACACAGTCAAATATTTATGGTGGTCCGGCTCCTTTTTCAGAACCTGAAACTCAGGCAATAAAAGGATTTGTCGAAACCCATGAAAATATTCGCATTGCCTTGGATTATCATTCACAAGGCAACGTTTTCTTTCCTGCTCATAAGTTTAATCACGAAGCAGAAATTGAAGGAACCGACTTGAATATTTTGTGTGCCAATATGGCGAAAGAAATTTATAAAGTAACGCAACGAAGCTACGGTATTCACCGAGGGAAGCCGCCAGCGAATCTAATTCATGGTAGTGGGCGAGAGTACTATTATGATCGCGGCATTATGGCGACGGTTGTAGAGGTCGGTAGCCGTAACATTCCCGACTATTTGATCAATATGTCGCAAAGCGTCGATGAAAATATTCCCGCATTGCTTTATGCACTTAGAAGCGCGATTAATTATTCAGATCTTGCACCGAAACGACCTGAAAATTTCACGATAAAAGAGTTAACATCAAATCAAGTTGAATTAACGTGGGATCTTTTGGAGGGGGAAGAGGGCGGTTATTACGAAGTTTATCGTAGCGAATTGCCAAAGCATCACTGTACACGTGGAAACCTCATTGCTATCACGTCTAACAGTAGTTATACCGACAAACAACTTCAGTCTGGTCATCGCTATTTTTATAACCTGCGTAAAGTCGATCGGGTTAATAAAATAAAATCACCTTTTGCCCCAGAGGTGAAAATTAAAACCAGTTTAGATAAGGACGAGTATTCATTCACCTTGTTTCCTCGTCAGGATCAAATTGGCTATGTTGGTGAGTTAACATCTTCTGCTAATGCTGATCATTTTGGCCATAATTCGCTGTTTATTGGAGTGAATAAAACCAAAGGTGTCTGTTACGGTGTGATTGACTATGACATGGATCGTATCCCGAAAGATGCCATCATCAAGAAAGCGATTTTTTCACTCTATCCAATGAACCGAGTAGGGGCGAAAATTGAGAATTATGGTGAATGGTCGGTTTCTATTCTTGATCCTGAAACGATCAATACCATCAGTGATTTTGATGAAATTAATGCAGCACTACCAATCCAAACGCTAGGTAATGCGATTGATTCTGATCAGTTAACACAAGGGATCTGGAAAAGCTGGCGTTTTACCGAGGTTGAGAAGCAATTAGTTCAAGACCAACTAGAAAAAGGTCGCTTACTGCTGCGTATTCAAGGCCCCGATAATTTACCGCTGGGTAACGACTCGCAGATGATGCAGTTTGATATTGGCTATGGGCGCTTTGGTGGCGGTATCCATTATCGGCCAAGTCTTGAGATTATTTATACGCGGCGGCCTTACCACGTAGCTGTTGTACCAAGCGAATATCACACAGTGAGCCAAAGCGGGGTTGAGGCTTCTGTGCTTCGTTGTGGTTTTGATAAAAACGGTGAACGAGAATTTGGTCAGGTGGCTTTTCCATTAGATTGCATTGGTGATCAGTCCGATATCGTGATCACCCAAGCCTACCTTGAAATCGAAAGTGAATCGTTAAATGGTATTTCTCAGCCTATGCGTTTTGTGGTCGATCTGGCGGAACTTGACGAGCTTAGTTTAGACAGTGTGCTTAATCGTGAAAAGGTCGAGTATGTAGGCTATGAAGTGAGTAGTCGAGAATTGTCACAGACTCCTAAACAAACATTTATGTTTGATAGCTCTGCAAGGCAACATCTGGAACGGCTACATGATGAAGGTAAGCCAGCTAATTTTATTATTCGAGCAACGTCTGCTTCAAAACAAAAAGATGCGATAGTTAACTGGATGGCATTGGAAGATGGGCAGAAACCACAGTTAGTACTTGAGTATATAGAACGTAGAAAGTCGCCGCTATCAGCCCCACAATCATTGGAAGCAGAGTTAGTCGATGGAGCCGTAAAGCTTACATGGTCAAACCCTGAATCTTCCGATTTTGTTGGAACGTATGTGGTACGTAATAGCTTTCACCCTCCGCGTTCACCTTTTGACGGGGTGAAGTTATACGCCGGGAAAGACAGTTTCACGTTTGATAAGTTTGGCAATGCCAATATAACTAAATACTACTCGGTGTTTAGTTACGACAATGTACCTAATTACTCATTACCGACTACCGTGATGTTTAGTAGTGATGAAGTGATTACTATAGAGCATGGTGATTTTGAAGCACAAGATGAAGCTGAGCAACGTTACCGAGAGGGTGATTAGGATTAGATCATAGAAAACAAAAAAGCCTGCACAATGTGCAGGCTTTTTTGCTTCTCTACGAGAATATGGTGGGCGATACCGGGCTCGAACCAGTGACCCCCTCCTTGTAAGGGAGGTGCTCTCCCAACTGAGCTAATCGCCCGTAAAACGGGTTGTTGCTTGGGATTAATACAACATAAAACTGGTGCTCGCTACTGGACTCGAACCAGTGACACCTTGCATGTCATGCAAGTACTCTAACCAACTGAGCTAAGCGAGCAAATTGTACTTTTCGACAATAAGCAAAAGCTTTGTTATCTAAATATGGTGGGCGATACCGGGCTCGAACCAGTGACCCCCTCCTTGTAAGGGAGGTGCTCTCCCAACTGAGCTAATCGCCCGTAAAACGGGTTGTTGCTTGGGATTAATGCAACATAAAACTGGTGCTCGCTACTGGACTCGAACCAGTGACACCTTGCATGTCATGCAAGTACTCTAACCAACTGAGCTAAGCGAGCAAATTGTACTTTTTTGACAATAAGCAAAAGCATATTATCTAAATTTGGTGCTCGCTACTGGACTCGAACCAGTGACACCTTGCATGTCATGCAAGTACTCTAACCAACTGAGCTAAGCGAGCAAAATGTAAGTTTTATATACGATTAACGCATTTAAACTTATGTACGACCTAATCAGCTGTCGTACTGTGTTCCCTAGGAACAAGACGGATATTAAACACTTCATTCTGGACGTGCAAGAGCAACTATCGATAAATTCAGAAAAAAAAGTTCATTTGCTTACTGTTTGTTCAACGCGTTCATAAAACTGGTCAATATGATTAATTTTACGCCAGCAGTTATAGCTGGCGTAAAGGTAATTAATTGTTATTGAAGATTTTATATGGCTTTTTCTGTTGTTTCTTCAAGCGCCTCAAAAAGTTCTTCGAAAGTTTTCGTTAGTTTATGCGTGGGTAAAAGATGAATTAATGGCTTTTGATGATAATGGGATTCTTTCATTTTGATCGAAAGTGGTAGATATGGTTTAAGGATAGGTAACCCGAGTCCTTGTAAGTCATTAATAATCTGTGCCGGGAATTTGGCTTGAGCATTGAACATATTTACAATCACCCCTTCAACATCAAGTTTAGGGTTATGATCTTCGCGTAGTTCTGCCACATTGTTCATTAAAGTTATGAGAGCTTGTTGTGAAAAGCTGTCGCAATCAAATGGTATTAATAGTTTTTGTGCTGCGATAAGGGCTGCTTTACTGAAAAAATTAAGGTTTGGTGGCGTATCAATATAGATACGATCATATGTTTTCTCAAGCTCTTCAAGCGCATCGCGTAGCTTGTATATTTTATAACGGCGTTCTAGTTCCGATTCAATTTTTTCTAATTTAGGGCTAGAAGGGATAAGGTCGAGATTGTTAAATGCAGTCGGTTGGGGAAAGTCTTTCATTGGCGTTGAAACAGAAAACCAGCCAACCGTCTGATTGAGCAAATCAGCAATGGTTTTATTACTGTCACTGGTAATGTCGTAGCCAAGATAATGACTACTATTACCTTGCACATCCAAGTCGATGAGTAATGTTTTGTAGCCATTTGCTGCGCTAAGTGCAGCGAGGTTTGCGGTGATGCTAGATTTACCGACGCCACCTTTTTGGTTAAATACCACCCGACGCATAAATGTTTCCTACCTTGGAATATGTTTATTCAGAATACGTTACCTGAGCTGAATATGAGCTGCAATGCTTATTTAAGTAACTCGTGATCAGGCGGTAATAACCGTGAAATCCACAACACCAGCTTATGCTTCATATTGGGGCCGTCTTCTTGGTTGGTCGCAAGAGGGGTGATTTGTTTAGCGTTAACCAATAAGCGGTAAATGCATTCGACTTTATCTTTTGCTGACACAGTTTTATCTAAATCGCCGTAGCCTTGCTTTTTAGCGAAAGCAAAACCCAATTCAAGCGCTTTTTTTAACAGTTTGGCTTCATTCTTATGTTTTTTCATTTCTGGTTCCAGTCGTCGCATATCGTCTGCTCATAGTAGAGATTATGACGGGGTTTTAATAGCCTGATTTATCAATTCTTTGCATTAAAACCTAACTAGTTAAGACCCACTTTTATGTTACAGCGCTTAAATGTACGCTGCCAAAATGTCACATGTCTTAATGTAGCTTCGCGAAAAGACTGATGTAGTTGTCCTGCGATATAAAAATTGTAGTAAGAAGAGAGTGAATCATTAATCTCGAGTTGGGCTGATAATAAAGGCTCCACGATGGGTTGGATCTGTCGATATTGAGAGTCTAATTCAGCGAGGTAGCCTTGAATATTCGTTGCAAAGTACTTGTAGAAGACGTTGCTTAGGTATTGTACAGTTTGTTGGTTTCTATTCGCACCGCAAATTATGGAACTCTCATTTTTTTCAAGCATCAATGTAATACTCGACAGCCACTCGGTAGCAGTTGCCATGGAAAAAAAGAGTTGCCCTAAATAATGGTGAGGATGAATTTTTTCTTGATGGAATAAGATTCTTTCAGCTTGTGAATTAGAGATGCTAGATTGTTGGTTAATCGCTTCTGAAAGGTGGCGTAGGTATGTGAAAGCATCAATCGCCTCATTAAACCCATAGAATTCATTTAGCGAAAATGGTTGATGATGTAACCTGAATTGCTGACGCCATTCTTGCCCTGTTGTCATCATATTCCAGAGATAAAAGGGAAGTTGTTTTTTCTTTTTCTGTTCAAATTCAAGAAGAATGCCACTTAACTCATTGTTTTCATCTATGGTCGATAAGCAGTGTGATAGGCCATTGAGTAAGAGAAGCTCATAACGTAATTGACGTGATTGATCTTGTACTTTGCCCAAAACTGAATTTCGTTCGGCAATAAGGTGAAATAAGCCGCATGTTCTTAATTCATAAGCATCCAGTAAGCCGATGCGTATATCGTCGATGGGTAAGGTGAGCGATCTAGTTGAGGGAAACTCAATGTATTCTATTTTATTGGGCGCTGCAGGCTGCGTATCAAGGACACTGGCAAGACGCTGGCTGTAATTGCTGAAATTTGCTGTAGACGAGCTTTGGTCACAGCCTGACACGAAAAGTATCCACATCAATAAAACAACGCTTTTGAGCATTAATCAGCAGCCATCAAGTCATTTTATTAATTATACGCAGCAAAACAAAAGGCGACCAATGGCCGCCTTAATAATCTATTCTCTTCCTTGACTTACATTTTATCGCTGAGACATCGCCAGCTGGCTTTCGTCATCTTGACGGTGAATCCAGCGAAGGCGTGTAGCGAGCATTATCGCAGCAGCCGTTAAGCCGATGATGTTACCGATCCAAAACCCATGCGGCCCCATAGGGTCAACTAACCAATCAGTAAGACCTAATACGTAACCAATCGGTAGCCCCAAAATCCAGTATGCGATAAACGTACGGACAAATATTGCTCGCATATCTTTGTAGCCACGTAATGCACCAGC
The DNA here is from genome assembly GCF_050336695.1 of Photobacterium minamisatsumaniensis. Lineage (NCBI taxonomy): Bacteria > Pseudomonadati > Pseudomonadota > Gammaproteobacteria > Vibrionales > Vibrionaceae > Photobacterium > Photobacterium minamisatsumaniensis. The sequence goes on from NZ_JAKJSI010000066.1 coordinate 10,520, forward strand.
AGCAACAACTTGAATTGCATCAGTACATTGATAGATAGCAGCCAGGAAGAGCAATTGACCCGCGATAAGTATAACTTCCGGGTTATCGGTATACATTAATGCAATTCTTTCGCGGAAAACCACGGTTAATATTGCTGTCAACATAGCAACGATTAGGCCAACAATTAAGCCACAGCGAGATGCGATTTTAGCTTCGACAATATCTTTCCTGCCCAGTAAATGGCCCACGCGAATACTTAGTGCAGCACCAATACTCATTGGAATCATAAAGATCAACGATGAAAAGTTACTTGCTACCTGATGTGCAGCAACAGTGATAGAACCTAGCGGTGAGATTAATAGTGCGATAGCGGCGAACAGTGAGACTTCAAAGAAGATTGAAGCGGCAACAGGTAAGCCAAGCTTAAATAATCGGATAACCGCAGACAGCTGAGGTTTGTACCAATGGCTAAAGAGTCCAACACGGTTTAAGCGCTTATTTAGCTTGATATAGACGAGCATTGAGCCAAACATCAACCAATAGACAATGGCAGTCGCGACACCACAGCCAACACCACCGAGTGCAGGTGCACCAAACTTTCCGTACACGAAAATCCAGTTTAGCGGTATATTGGCGGCAAGACCAATGAAACCAATGACCATAGCTGGCACTGTTAGCGATAAACCTTCAGAGAAACTTTTTAGCGTTTGAAAAAACAAAAAACCGGGCACAGCAAATAATACGGCATTGAGGTAACCAATGGTTTTTTCAGCCAAAACCTCTTCCACGTCCATCATGTTGATTAACGCGCCAGCATTATACAGCACTAAAATAATGGGTACAGAAATGATGGCTGCGAGTAAAAAACCATGCTGAACTTCGAAAGGAATTTTCTCTTTTTTCCCAGAGCCATTTAAGGTTGCCACAATGGGTACGAGTGCAATGAGCAAGCCTACACCAAATAAAATTGAGGGTAACCAGATGCTCGCCGCTACAGACACCGCGGCCATATCTGTCGCACTTACGCCACCAGCCATAACGGTATCGACAAAACCCATCGAGGTTTGGGCCACAGATGCGATAAGAACTGGAATGGCGAGTTTGAGTAAATGGCGTGTTTCACGCCGGTAATTATGCACGGAAGCGCTCCTGATGGACCTGAAGGTAAAAAACGCGTGAATTATAACGGTTTAGTGGTTTGAAACAATTGTTCTGAGAGTAAATGAAAGATATTTAATGATTTAACAATAAACCGCTTATGCATTTGCTCAGATGTTTAAATGTTATGAAAGAATCTTTTCGATAATAGCGCGAGACTTACCAGCATGTTTGGCTTCGTAGAGCAATTTGTCTGCAACTGTATAAGCTTTTACTGTATTTCCGATGCAAAAACTGGCACCGATACTGACCGAAACAGTAATTGTATGCTGTTGAGAATAGTATGGAGATGCACGAAGTGCCATCATGATGTTCTCGGTTAATACGTAAATATGCTCACGGTTAGTTTGTGGATACCATATTGCAAACTCTTCCCCCCCAATTCGACCCATGAGGGTTTCTTTGTCGAGCACCTGCTGACAAATATGAGTGAAGTGCTTTAATACTTCATCACCGACAAGGTGGCCGTAATTATCGTTTATAGTCTTAAAATTGTCTAAATCAAGAATCAATAGCCAACCATTATTTATTGTACTCGCCACCTCAAATTGTTCCCAGAAATGACGTCGGTTTGCGATACCCGTTAATGTGTCAAAGTATGCCAGTTTCTTAAGCCTGTTATTTGCTGATATTAAGGCGTTAGTTCGTGTTTTAACTTGCTCTTCAAGCTTATTGTTTTGCGCTTCTAATAACGCATTTAGCCGTGCGGTTTCTTTTTGCTGGCTGTCTAATTGACTGATTGTATTCGCAAGGTTTGAGGTCATTTGGTTAAATGACGTTGCAAGTTGCCCAAGTTCATCATCTCGCTCGTTATCGTTGATACTTTCTTTTCTTCCTAGGCTTATCTGCTTTGCTGCTTGAGTTAACTTTTTAATTGGGGACAGGATATGAACTGTGGTAATTCTGCCAAAATACAGAGCAAGAATTACCATTAGGCTGGTGAACGCTATTGCTGAGTTTTTGGCTGCAATGAGGGTTGGCGAAAAGTCTGCTACTGGTGAGTAGAAGACAAGGCTCAGGTTATATGCAGGGCCAATCGGATAGCTGGTAACAAAGCCAACCCATTCATTGCCATCATGTGTGAAATTTTGGATTATTTCGCTATTTTGCTTATAGCCATGGGTGAGTTGATACAGAATTGGCGTGTCTTCTTCTGTTATGTATTGGAGTTTGCCGTCGGTTGCAGCATGCTCAACATCAGTACTAGCAAGGATTTTTTTGTGCTCATCGATGATAGCGACTGAGCCATTTTCACTTAACTTACTGCCTTTGAGTTTATTGATAACGCTGTTTAGTGTTAAATCAATCCCCCAAACACCAAGGGGAGTACCGCTTTCATCGCGAAGAGCTTTGGTTAAGCTGATGCCAAGTATATTATTATCAATGGCGCCAGGGTATATATTGCTCCACACAGCCCGCTCTGATTTCAATGCATTCTTGTACCAGTCTCGCTCTCTTGCATCGAAGAATTCTATCTGCTTTATTAATGACTTATTTTTGCCGTAATAGTCGGTTGCATAGCTGGATAATGGCCCTGCCATGCCACTATCAGACTCAATACGTGTGAATTGTTTCTCTGGGTCAATGCCAAATGAAAGTAACCCACCGTCGAGGTTAGAGAAATAAAAATAATCAATGGCATTATGGTGGTTCAGCATATGCACGATATGTTCAAAAAGCAGCTCTTGGTTTTCGATCAGCTTAGGAAGGTCATCATTGTAGCGCTCTTGGTGTAAGTAGACGTGGTCTGCTTCAGAAAAGAAGTTATCGAGTTGAGCTTTGACCGATTTACTTGAATGTAGATAGAGTCTTTCTATCGTTTGTAGAACAATTTTTTCAGAACTTTGGTACCAAAGAAGGCCAATAGGTAACGCCGTTAATAATACGAAAACTGTCAATATCAGTTGTATGTGTATACCCAGATTGTTAGACAGTTTTTTTAGCATGATGAACCAAAGAGTAGTGATATATGTTGGTAGCATAAAATAGCATTGGAAGAATATCCTGTTCTTGGCAGTAGTTCAAATACACTTACTTTTTAGATGCCAACCAAGTTGATATTATGTGCGTAATTGAACGAGTATTAAGAGTTAATAAACCATAAGGTGTATATATGTTTACCGGAATTGTGCAAGGGACAGCAAAAGTCGTTGCTATTGATAAAAAAGAGCGTTTTCAAACCCACGTTATAAAGCTGCCTTCAGAATTGTTACAAAAACTCGATATTGGCGCTTCTGTTGCTCATAATGGGTGCTGTTTAACAGTTACTCGTATCGACAATGATTTAGTATCATTTGACTTAATGCAAGAGACGCTATCGGTAACGAACTTGGGTTTGTTGGAGGTTGGTGATTCGGTAAATGTTGAGCGTGCAGCGCGATTTGGTGATGAAATTGGCGGCCATTCAATGTCTGGGCATATCAATAGTTTTACTGAGATTTGTGATATTGAATCAACTGAAAATAATTGTACGTTGTGGTTCTCTATTCCGACTGGTTTCAATAAGTATATTCTACGAAAAGGGTATATAGGCCTTGATGGATGTTCGCTAACGATTGGTGATGTTGAAGAACAACGCTTTAATGTTCATTTGATACCAGAAACATTGGAACGAACATTATTTGGCTCTCGTAAAGTGGGGGATAAGGTGAACCTTGAGGTTGATCCCCAAACCCAAGCGATAGTCGATACCGTTGAACGTGTGCTTTCACAGCGTTCTATGCTTTGATTCACTCTGAATATTGAAACCCCTGAATTACTCAGGGGTTTCATTGCAAATTAAAATATTTGTTCGTCGTCGGCATCTACGAATAAATTGATGGTTTTATGAAGCTCATCAACTTGCATATTTAAATGTATTGCATGACAGCAAGCTGGACAGTCATCGTAGAACTCTTGGCTACCGGCACTGGCGTCAAGTGTAATATGAATATTATGACCACAGTGTGGACACGCAACAGATTGCTCTGTGTAATTTCTCATTGTTACTCCTTGGTACGTGCATGGCACATACTTTCACTATAACTCGCTTCCTTACTTTCTTGTATTTTTTACCTATCACGACACCATTTAGATCAGCATCATCATTGGATTTCTTTTTAGACTTTAGCGTTTGCGATTGGTTTTCGCCTAAAATTAAGGTGAAAGTTTGACAAGCCATATACTTCTAACAATGAGTGAAACTTCTAGGCAATAATTGACCTGATCTGCTGGTAATTTGAGTTATTTTATTTTTGGATTGAATAAATAGTCGGTCAAAACGGGAACAAACTTCAGGTGTGAAAGCAGAGTTTAAATGGTGCAGAGAATACATATGTTATGCTCATGGCATTAAAATATAAGGGAAGGGCTATAACACTTTAATGATGCGTATCTTTAGTTCGAGAAGCGATCTAAGTTTATAATCAGCAGCAAAGAACATTTTTACGTGTAACGTGAGTTTTGCCTTTCTATGATGCAGTTATAAAATAAAACGTTCGTACCAAGTGATACGAACGTTTGAAGTTGACCATAAAGACTAGTTATTGTTGTTTGAATCGGTTCTATTCACCACGTAATCCCAGTTTTTCGATAAGCTGCTCAGCTTGGGTAATGTAACTGCCGCCAAAGAGGTTGCAATGGTTAAGTACATGGTAAAGGTTATATAAATCTTTTCGTTCATTGTACCCTTCATCAAGTGGCCATATTGATTGATAGCCATCATAGAAGCGTTGGGAGAAACCACCGAAGAGTTCTGTTAACGCAATATCACACTCTCTATCCCCCCAGTAACTCGCAGGGTCAAAAATGATGGGGCCACTAACGGTTAAGGCGGTATTTCCGTGCCATAAGTCACCGTGGAGTAGCGATGGTTTTGGCTGGTGGTTCATGAGCAGTTGAATGACATGGCTAGTGATAGTATCGATATTACCAAGTTCTATGCCTTTTTCTTGGCATAACTGTAATTGCCAAGCGATACGTTGTTCGGCAAAAAAACGACACCAGCGGCGGCGCCATTTATTCGGCTGTGGCGTTAACCCGATATAATTATCCAAGTCAAAGCCGTACTCACCTTGCTCCCCCCAAGAGTGCAGTCTGGCGAGTTGTTGACCCAGAATATAAGCAGACTCATCATCCATGACTTTCGTAGGGAGGTAGTTAAGGATTAGAAATGACTTATCCTTGCTTGTTCCCATATGGATAAACTTAGGTACTTGAATACAGTCAGATTCGTTGAGGACATGGAGGCTTTCAGCTTCTGTTTCAAAAATAGCGGATTGCTCTCTGTCATTTAGTTTGACAAAAAAGCGCGCTATGCCATCACCAATGCAATAGCATTCGTTGATGTCGCCACCTTCGACCGTTTCTTTTTCACTTATCTTGAAAGGCTTATCCAAAACCTCAGAAAGTTGATGAGAAATCGCTTGCCACATAGCACCCTCCACGAAACATCAATAATTTGGTGTTCACCAGTTACCCTCATAGTAGTCTATTTATTGCACAAAGAACTGTGTGCTTATCAAGGTTTTATGCTGTTGATTGTTTAGAATTGGTGGAAATGATAGCTAAATCAATATTAAGGCTATGGCTAGTGCCATCGATAAACTTAAAAAGCCGGGTATCTACCCGGCTGATTAATGTGTTTTTTAACCGTAAATTATTTAGTTAAAAACTCGGTAGGAACTGAGAAGGCATCAAATTGTTGTAATTTGCTTCTAATAACAGTTGATTGGCTTTTTCAATGTCAGGTGAAAAGTAGCGGTCTTTATCATAAAAGCTCACTCTAGCCCGAAGCATTTCTTTGGCTTGCTCAACACGTTCAGAGCTACGTTTAGGTTGCCTGAAGTCAAGACCTTGTGCAGAGGCTAGTAATTCGACGGCAAGAATCCCTCGGGTATTATCCCCCATTTCTTTTAATCGACGACCCGCAAACGTCGCCATTGAGACATGATCTTCCTGGTTGGCTGATGTAGGAAGGCTATCGACAGAGGCCGGGTGGGCGAGACTCTTATTCTCACTCGCGAGTGCAGCGGCGGTAACTTGCGCAATCATAAAGCCAGAATTCACGCCGCCATTATCGACAAGAAATGGTGGGAGTTTACTTAGGCCGCTGTCAATGAGTAGTGCCATTCGACGTTCTGATAAACTGCCAATTTCAGCTATCGCTAAAGCTAAGTTATCTGCCGCCATCGCGACAGGCTCTGCATGGAAATTACCGCCAGAGATAATATCGCCGTCATCAGCGAAGACCAATGGATTATCAGACACGGCATTTGCTTCGACAACAAGAATGTCTGCCGAGTTGCGGATCTGCTGAAGGCAAGCCCCCATCACTTGGGGTTGGCAGCGTAATGAATAGGGGTCTTGTACTTTCTCACATTGCTGATGAGACAGACCAATTTCACTGTCTTTGCCAAGTAAGTGCCGGTAAGCCGTTGCAGCATCGATTTGGCTGCGATGCCCACGAACTCGATGAATACGAGGGTCGAATGGACGACGGCTACCAAGCGCTGCTTCAACGGACATCGCTCCACATACAGTACCAGCAGCATATAAATCTTCTGCAGCAAATAAGCCTTCGAGTGCAAACGCGGTAGAAGCTTGTGTACCATTCAAGAGCGCCAAACCTTCTTTTGGCGCAAGTGTGATGGGCTCAAGTCCTGCGATTTTTAACGCAGCGGCACCACTAATAAGCTCTCCTTTGTGGCGAGCTTCACCTTCACCAAGCAAAACTGTACTCATGTGCGCTAATGGTGCTAGATCGCCAGAGGCACCAACCGATCCTTTTTTAGGGATACAAGGATAGACTTCAGCATTAAGAAGGGTGACTAAGGCGTTAACAACTTCTGGACGAATACCGGAATAACCACGAGCAAGGCTATTGACCTTTAATGCCATCATGAGTCGTACGGTGTGATCTTCCATGAACTCGCCAATGCCCGCAGCATGAGAAAGCACAATGCTGCGTTGAAGGGTTTCCAGATCATCCACCGCAATACGCGTATTAGCAAGCAGGCCAAAGCCGGTGTTAATGCCGTACACGACCTTATCTTCTGCAATCACTTGCTCTACAGCTTGAGTGCTTGCCAGCATGTCAGTATAAGCTGATTTATGGATTGATAATGTAACCCTATGACGGCTGATATGTCGTAACTGAGTGAGAGATAGCTTGCCCGGGTTGATTTCAATTTGATACATCTTATGTCCTTCTTCTATCTATCAGTGGCTATCGCTGATCAGCGTTGATCATTGGCAAATCGAGGTTTTGTTCTTGAGCACAATTAATGGCGATGTCATAGCCCGCATCTGCATGTCGCATGACGCCAGTTGCGGGGTCATTGTGCAGTACACGACTGACACGCTCGGCTGCGTCATCGCTGCCATCACACACAATAACCATGCCTGAATGTTGAGAAAAGCCCATGCCAACACCACCGCCATGGTGTAATGAAACCCAAGTCGCGCCAGATGCGGTATTTAATAACGCATTCAATAGCGGCCAATCAGATACAGCATCAGAACCATCCATCATGCCTTCAGTCTCACGGTTAGGGCTGGCGACTGAACCTGAATCGAGATGATCACGACCAATAACGATAGGGGCTTTTAATTCGCCGTTCTTAACCATTTCATTAAAGGCTTTGCCTAAGCGAGCTCGGTCTTTTAAGCCCACCCAACAAATACGAGCGGGTAGGCCTTGGAACTGAATACGTTCACGTGCCATATCTAGCCAGTTGTGTAGGTGAGGGTTATCCGGGATAAGTTCTTTAACTTTCTGGTCGGTTTTATAGATATCTTCAGGATCACCAGAAAGTGCCGCCCAGCGGAAGGGGCCGACGCCTTCGCAAAATAGAGGACGAATATAAGCAGGTACAAAACCCGGGAAATCAAAAGCGTTTTCAACACCTTCTTCTAATGCCATTTGGCGAATATTGTTGCCGTAATCGACCGTGGCTGAACCGGCTTCTTGTAGCACGAGCATGGCACGGACTTGTGTTGCCATAGAGGCTTTAGCCGCTTTTACCACGCTAGCTTCATTATCTAGGCGCATTTTCGCAGCATATTCCATCGTCCAGCCTTGTGGTAGATAACCATTAAGCGGGTCATGAGCTGATGTTTGGTCTGTGGTGGCATCAGGAACAATGCCACGTTTAACGATGTCAGCATAAACGTCTGCGGCATTGCCAAGTAAGCCGACAGAGACAGGTTTACCCGTTTGTTTGGCTTGCTCGATGATTGCCATAGCGTCATCAAGCGTATGCGCTTTGCGATCGACATAGCCAGTACGTAATCGGTAATCAATACGGCTTTCATCACACTCAACGGCAATCATTGAAAACCCTGCCATAGTCGCGGCTAAGGGTTGTGCTCCGCCCATCCCGCCAAGTCCGCCAGTTAGAACCCAGCGACCTGAGCTATCACCGTCAAAATGTTGTTTTGCCATTGCGACGAAGGTTTCATAGGTGCCTTGAACGATGCCTTGAGAGCCAATATAAATCCAGCTACCAGCGGTCATTTGGCCGTACATCATCAGGCCTTCTTTATCTAATGCATTAAAGTGTTCCCAGTTAGCCCAATGAGGAACGAGGTTCGAGTTGGCAATTAATACACGCGGCGCATTGCTGTGGGTTTTAAAAACACCAACAGGTTTACCTGATTGAACGAGTAAGGTCTCATCATCTTCTAGACGCTTTAGCACTTCGACGATTTTGTCGTAACATTCCCAATTTCTGGCCGCACGGCCAATCCCACCATAAACCACTAATGCGTGAGGGTGTTCGGCAACATCGGGATGTAAGTTGTTCATCAGCATTCGTAGTGGTGCTTCTGTCATCCACGATTTAGCATTCAGTGTGGTACCTGTGGGTGCAATGATGCTTCTGCTTTCATCTAATCGAGGTGTTGCGTGGGATGTTGGCTGTGTCATTTGGCTCTCCTTGCAATTTACTGCCGATTATTAGTGTTTTATTTGCACGGTATATATGCGTTTATCGTATTAGGGCAGTATGTTTGGTTAACGTAGGGCACGGGCAATGGTCCAAGCTAGTCGGGCGGCAAGCCGTGCAGTTTGATTATCAATGTCGAATCTGGGGTTGTATTCAGCAATATCAGCCACAAGCACCTTGCTATCGCCTTGCGGTGTCTTGGCTTGAAGTGCCAAGGAAATTAATGACTCTATGATTTCAATCGGTACGCCTCTGGCGGCTGGAGCGCTAACTCCCGGTGCTACTGAAGCTGGAAATACATCCATATCGATTGTTAGGTATAGGTAATCGTTGGCATCAATAAAGGCTTGCAGTTCGGCTTTAGTTGGCTCAAGTGTTTGTTGAGTCAACGCCTCGTCATCTTTATATAAGACATTCAACTTGCTTGCTTTTTGATACAGTGCTTGTGTATTACTCGTTCGACTTAGACCAAAGCAGGCGTAGTTGAAAGGCCAGCTTTGTAGTTCACAAAATCGTGCGATTTGATGAAAAGGCGTACCAGAACTACCTTGTTCGGAATGTTGACCAGCGGGTGGGTTCCTTAAGTCAAAATGCGCGTCGAAATTAATAATACCGATTTTTGGGGTGTGGATAATGTCGCTGTATTTAGTATTCTCCCCGCCATTTACATGTTGTTTTTGAAGTAGGTAATTACCTAACCCTTGAAAGGTTCCCCACGCCATTTCATGGCCGCCACCAAGGACTATGACCTTATGCTTTTGGCGTAGGGCGTGGCACACATCTTCCCCAAGTCGGTGTTGGGCGAGTTCCAAATTACCGTCATCGCAGCAAATATCGCCGCCATCGTAGACAGGCTCAGTATGATGCCATGCGAGGTTTGAGAGAGCTCTGCGGATTGCAATGGGCGCATCAAATGAACCCGTTCTGCCTTTGTTACGGGCTACCCCTTCGTCACAGGCAAAACCTAGTAATAGAATACCTTCTTCATTTGCCTGATCGGCAGGCAATATTTTTTGGTGCCAGCGTTGGCCTAGATCGCCATCTTCTGGGTCGGTTCGTCCACTCCACACTTTCATATCTATAGGCATGATCTAGTCCTTAGTGTTATGAGAAAAAAGGTGGCCGTCAACAACGCGAAACTTTAGATCTGGTACGCCAAGACGATAAGAAAGCTCTGCTGGGTGGTGTAAATCCCAAACGGCAAGATCGGCATCCATCCCCGGTTTTATTTGTCCTTGGGTTTCGCCTAATCCCAATGCCTTAGCTGCATTGACGGTAACACCACGAAGACATTCTTCGGGGGTAAGCCTGAACAGGGTGCAACCCATGTTCATCATTGTTCGTAGCGAAGCGATAGGAGAAGTGCCTGGGTTGAAATCCGTGGAGATCGCCATCGGTACATTAAGTGCTCGAAGTTGTTCAATCGGTGGCTGCTGGTTTTCTCGCAAGAAATAAAACGCACCGGGTAGTAAGGTGGCGACGGTACCATTGTTAGCTAACGCGACAACGCCTTGTTCATCGAGATATTCTATGTGGTCGACTGACAGCGCCCCCATACTTGCAGCAAGAGCACTGCCACCAAGGTTAGACAACTGCTCTGTATGGCCTTTAATCGCAAGGTTGTGGTGTTGGGCTGCTTCAAATACGCGTTGGCACTGGGCTGTTGAAAAACCAATGCCCTCACAAAAAACATCCACAGCATCTGCTAGGTTTTCTGCCGCGGCTGCAGGGATAATTTCATTACACACCAGATCAATGTAGCCATCGGCATCATTAGTAAACTCAGGGGGGAGTGCATGGGCTGCTAGTAATGTTGTCGAAACCTTGATATCAGCTTCTCGACCGAGACGGCGTGCGACACGCAGCATTTTGAGTTCATCGTCAAGGGTTAGTCCGTAGCCAGATTTTATTTCGACCGTCGTAACACCGTCATTCTTTAGTCCTTGCAATCGGGCTAAGGCCAATTCAAACAAGGTCTCTTCACTCGCTAAGCGTGTTGCTCTCACCGTGGAAAGAATTCCGCCACCAGATTGAGCAATAGCCTCATAAGGGACACCTTGTAAGCGTTGTTCAAATTCACTTGCACGGTTACCAGCAAAAACGAGGTGAGTGTGGCTATCAATTAAGCCTGGTGTGACTAACGCTCCCTGACAATCAATAATGTCAGGGTGGCCGTGACAGTCGTAATCATTGGCAATACCTGCAAACATAATCTTGCCATTTTCAATCCCAATTATGGCATTTTCTATGACTTGGTAATTTGTTTCAGCATCCATTGTGACCATCTTTAAATTAGTCAGCACTCTGTCCATGTTTTGGCCTACCTCTATTATGTATATACAAATAAATAGGCAATTAAACAGAAAAACTCAAGATGCAATGTAAATAGATTGTGATCGTTGTTGTAATTATTCGCTGCCAGAGCAGCAAATTTGAGAGGAAAAGCAATGTTCTAATTTATACGCAGAGTTATTTATACGCAGATCAGAACAGTATGTTATTTAGACGGCAGTACGTGAGCTGAGCTTATATTTGTCACCAGGGTGATAGAGTAGGGCTGTGCTAATGAGCTTATGATTGCTCCATGTTCGACGATTTAACAGTAAACATGGACACTGCGACGTAACATGAAGCAGATCGGCCACGCGCTGGTTAGGGAGTAGTGCCTCTACTGTGTGTTCGATATCGCTGAGGGGGCAGGTTTGCACCAAATATTCATTCGGGGTTTGTTGTGAAAAGTCTTGTTGAATGTAGTCGGGTACAAAATCAGGGTTCACCCAGCGCTCTTCAAGTTGTATCGGCGTGTTGTTCTCAAAATGGACAATTTGGGTGAAATAAACTCTCGTGCCATGCTTTACACCTAATCGTAACGCAATATCATCGCTGGCTTGTATGGTTATTTGTTTAATAACATCAGAAGCATAGTCATGACCTCGTTGCTTTACTTCTTCAGCAATATTGCGGATCTCCATTAAAGGAGACTCTGCTTTTTTATGACAAACAAACGTACCAACCCGAGGCGTTCTTTTTAGGAGCCCCTCTTTGACGAGATCACGAATGGCTTTATTGGCTGTCATTCGGCTTACGTTAAATTGCTCTGAAAGCTCAATTTCGGTGGGGATTTTATGTCCTGGCGGCCATGAACGACTACTGATTTTATCGTTAAGGTAGCACTTTATTTGAACGTAACGCGGAGAATGAGCCATGTTTGTATCCTTAATTGCCTATACAAATCAAAGCAACTTTTTCTCACAATTTCAAGTTATTGAGCAAATTACCGTGAGCTTGCTACAGTATTGGCTGGTAAAACAGATTACTTTACAGAGGTGAATATGGTCCCGTTGGAAATGCTTTTTTTAGCACGGTTTGAGAGTGATATTTTAGCCGGGAATAAAACGATCACAATACGTGATGAAGCCGATAGCCATTACGAGATTGGGCGTACTATCGCCGCTGTTATTTATGAAGATGGCAGAGTCTTTGGGCAGCTTCAGGTACTTGGTGTGGAACCTGTGCTATTAAGTGAGTTAAATGCAAACCATGCATTCGAAGAAAATATGACGATGGAACAGCTACAAGACGTACTTGAAGAAATTTACCCCGGAATAGAGCAGTTATACGTTGTTAGTTTCAAGCTAATTAAAAATAATTAGCCTGTGTCTTTGCAATCTGTAACAGGCGTTTGTTATATTTGCCGCTTCGTTTTTGTATTTGCTCGCCGCTCAGTATTGCGGTAGCGGTATTAAAACTGCATTTATTTCATAAAAGTTTCTCTAAGCTTTTTAAATTCAACATGTGCTACTTGGTATGTGGCACCACTGTGAAAGGACATATACATGCCTGTAATTACTCTTCCTGACGGCAGTCAGCGTCAATTTGACGAAGCAGTTTCAACGTTGGACGTTGCACTATCAATCGGCCCTGGTCTTGCGAAAGCTTGTATCGCTGGTCGTGTTGATGGTGTACGTGTTGATGCTTGCGATTTAATTGAAAACGACGCAAGCCTAGAAATCATCACAGCAAAAGACGAAGACGGTCTAGAAATTATCCGTCACTCTTGTGCTCACCTTCTAGGCCATGCCATCAAGCAGCTATACCCTGATGTGAAAATGGCGATCGGTCCTACGATCGACAACGGTTTCTACTACGACATCGATCTTGAGCAATCACTAACCCAAGAAGATTTGGAAGCGATTGAAAAGCGCATGGTACAGTTGGCGAAAACCAAGTACCAAGTGGTCAAGAAAAACGTTAGCTGGCAGGAAGCTCGTGATGCATTTGAATCACGTGGCGAAACCTACAAGATGGAAATCCTTGACGAGAACGTTTCTCGTGATGACCGTCCTGGCCTATACCACCACGAAGAATACATTGATATGTGTCGTGGCCCACATGTACCAAACATGAGCTTCTGCCAGCACTTTAAGCTGCTGAATGTTGCTGGTGCATACTGGCGTGGTAACAGTGACAACAAGATGCTTCAGCGTATCTATGGTACTGCTTTCCAAGACAAGAAGTTGCTTAAAGCACACCTTGTTCGTTTGGAAGAAGCGGCTAAGCGTGATCACCGTAAAATTGGTAAGCAACTTGATTTGTTCCACATGCAGCAAGAAGCACCAGGTATGGTGTTCTGGCATCACAACGGTTGGACTATCTTCCGTGAGCTAGAAGTTTTTGTTCGTGAAAAACTGACTGAATATGATTACCAAGAAGTTAAAGGTCCACTAATGATGGATCGCGTGCTTTGGGAACGTTCAGGTCACTGGGACAAATACGCAGAGGCGATGTTCACAACGAACTCTGAGAACCGTGAATACGCTATTAAGCCAATGAACTGTCCTGGTCACGTGCAAATTTTCAACCAAGGTCTAAAATCATACCGTGATTTACCATTGCGTATGGCTGAGTTTGGTGCGTGTCATCGCAATGAGCCATCAGGCGCATTACACGGTATTATGCGTGTTCGTGGCTTTACTCAAGATGATGCACATGTATTCTGTACTGAAGCTCAAGTGCAAGAAGAAGTTACATCTTGCATCAAAATGGTTTATGATACTTATCAGACATTTGGCTTTGCCAACATTGTCGTTAAATTATCTACACGCCCTGAACAGCGTGTTGGTTCTGACGAAATGTGGGATAAAGCGGAATCAGATTTGAAACTTGCCCTTGAATCTATGGATATTCCATATGAAATTCAAGAAGGCGAGGGTGCATTCTACGGTCCTAAGATCGAGTTTACACTGCACGATTGTTTAGATCGCGCTTGGCAGTGCGGTACCGTTCAGTTAGACTTTGCGCTTCCTGAGCGTTTAGGTGCAACATATGTAGGTGAAGACAACGAACGTCACACACCTGTTATGATTCACCGTGCTATTCTTGGTTCACTAGAGCGTTTTATCGGTATTCTTATTGAAGAATACGCTGGTTTCTTCCCTACGTGGTTGGCACCTCAGCAAGCTGTAGTGATGAACATTACTGACAGTCAGTCAGAATATGTACAAGAAGTAGTAAAAAAACTGCAAAAAAGTGGAATTAGAGTCAATGCGGACTTGAGAAATGAGAAGATTGGCTTTAAAATCCGCGAACATACTTTGAAGCGAGTGCCTTACATGCTAGTTTGTGGAGACAAAGAAGTCGAAGCAGGCGAGATTGCAGTTCGCACTCGCAAGGGTAAAGATTTGGGTAAATTTAAGATTGACGATCTTGTTGCATTTTTGCAGCAAGATATTAGCAGTCGTAAGCTCAATGTTTTGGAGGAATAAGGTATTAAAGGCGGAAGAAGAACCCAAGCACCAGTTAAACAAAATGCACATCGTTTAAATGGTGAAATTCGTGGCGTACGTGAAGTACGTTTAACTGGTCTAGACGGTGAATCAGTTGGTGTTGTTTCTATTGAAGAAGCAGTGAATCTTGCTAATGAAGCTGGTGTAGACTTAGTTGAAATTAGCCCGAATGCCGAGCCACCAGTTTGTCGTGTGATGGACTATGGCAAGTACCTGTTCGAAAAGAGCAAGGCTGCTAAAGATCAGAAGAAAAAGCAAAAACAAATCCAGATCAAGGAAGTTAAATTCCGACCTGGTACAGACGAAGGCGATTATCAGGTAAAACTGCGCAACCTGAGTCGTTTTTTAGAAGAGGGCAACAAGGGCAAAGTCACGCTACGTTTCCGTGGACGTGAAATGGCCCACCAGAGTCTTGGTATCGATCTTCTAAATCGTATTAAGGAAGACCTAGTCGACTTAGCTGTCGTTGAAAGCTTCCCTAGTCGAGTTGAAGGTCGTCAAATGACGATGATGCTTGCTCCAAAGAAGAAGTAATTAAGGCATTCAAGTAGCTAAAAGCGCTGCTTAATCGCAGCGCTTTTGTTCGCCTTACTACTATGTTATTAACTATCAACAATGCGGAGTCTCATCATGCCTAAGATGAAATCCAACAAAGGTGCTGCTAAGCGTTTTAAGAAAACAGCTGGTGGCTTCAAGTTTAAGCACGCAACTAAGCGTCACATCCTGACTAAACGTACTACTAAGAACAAACGTCAGCTTCGTCCAAACGCTATCCTTCCTAAGTGTGAAGTGGCAGCTGTTGCACGTATGCTTCCGTTCGCTTAATCGTTTTTTAGTTTTATATTTTTAATTTTAGTTAGGAGTCTCCTATGCCTCGCGTAAAACGTGGTGTACAAGCGCGTGCACGTCACAAGAAAGTTCTTAAACAAGCTAAAGGTTATTACGGTGCACGTTCACGTGTTTACCGCGTAGCTTTCCAAGCTGTTACTAAAGCTGGTCAATACGCTTACCGTGACCGTCGCAACAAGAAACGTACTTTCCGTCAACTTTGGATCGCACGTATCAACGCTGCTGCTCGTCAAAATGGTATGTCTTACAGCCGTTTCATTAACGGTCTTAAGAAAGCGTCTATCGAAATCGATCGTAAGATCCTTGCAGATATCGCTGTATTCGACAAAGCAACTTTCGCAGTGCTAGTTGAAAAATCAAAAGCTGCACAGTAATTAATTACTGTTTAGTTTGATTTTGAAAGGAGAGCTTCGGCTCTCCTTTTTTTGTTTCTAAATTCTTATTTCATGCTCGATTCGCGAACTATCAATTGAGTTCGAACGATAACATCAGGACTTTCACCTTTTCTTAATAAAGATTCGACCGTGTCATTGGCCATTTGTTGATAATCTATTGCGACAGATGATAGCCCAGGGGTTTGGTAGTCGTTAAATGAATTGTTTTCGAAACCAATCAACCCCATATTGTCTAGACGTACGCTGTCAATCTCTCTCATTCTCCCTATAAAGCCGTGTGCGATGGCATCTGATGCACAAACTAAAGCATCAATCTCTGGCAGCCCAACAAATCTGTTTACTGCAAGTGAACCAAGTTTTTCTGAGTAACCACATCCAATAATTGTTGGCTTCATTTTATTTTCTAAAACAGCTTTTTTGTATCCAATCTCACGGCTTCTAGCTGATAGTTTGGTTTCATCACCACCAATGAAAGCAATGTGAGAAAACCCGGAGTCAACGAGATGTTTGGTTGCGTTATAAGTGCTTTTCTCATCATCTGTTGTTACATTGATAGCTGAATAATCTTTCGCAACATCTCTATCGATAGATGCAATGTCGTATCCAGATTTAACTAAACTATCAATAAACACAGAACTGTCTGTTAATCCAACAAAAACGGCAGCACAGATCGCTTTTGAATTAAAACTCTCCCTTATTCGAGCTTCAATCTCCGTAGCTTCTTCATCTTCATGAATTAACTCTACCATTAATGAATGGTCGTGCTGCTTTGTTGCCATAATAAAATGGGACACGACGCCCATTATGTACGAAGAATCCAAGTTATTCATTTGGCCATCGGTTGTGTCGTTGGCCGTCGTATGAATGTATAAAGCGATGACTTTTTGCGGTATACCCTTTAAGACAGAAGCAAAACGGTTAGGTTTATAGTTGTGCTTAGAGATTGCATCGAGCACTTTTTTTTTCGTTTTTTCCGGTATGTCGGGATAATTATTAATAACCTTAGAAACCGTGCTCCTTGAAACTCCAGCAATTTTTGCGATTTCATTACTGTTGATATTTTTATTAGTACTCATGACCGCTCTTTTCTGTGAAGTATGTCAGTAGAATACAGAAATTACCTCATATAGAAAATGAAATTGTGTAATGTGTCACAATTTACGAACAGCTGTTAGTGGTAGTATCCTTCAATAGAACAGCTGTTCGTGCCTCTGGAATGCTCACGAACAGCTGTTCATAAAAGTAAGATGTAAATCCAATAACGAAGCTTTTAATGAATAAGAACGGGCTATCCAAGACTGTCGAGGGTAAAGGCGCAGTTATATTTTTAGCCATTTTATTAAAAAGCTGGGCGAAAGATAGTTTCCATAACCTGAATATTTCACGTTAGAGGTGCTGTCTTTTGAATAAAAACAATAAGGAACAAGAAAGTTATGAGTAATGCAATAACGAAGAAGGTGGATTTAACCACCAAGATAAGCTTCGGCTTGGGCGGGTTTGGTAAAGACTTTGGCCTGAACGTGATCAACGTCTTCCTTTTCTTTTACTATACCGACGTTGTAGGTGTTTCAGCAGCATTTATTGGTTCCGTATTTTTAATCGCCCGTGTCTGGGATACCGTTAATGACCCAATGCTTGGTTATATTGTTGCTAA
>NZ_JAKJSI010000067.1:0-27683 GCF_050336695.1 Photobacterium minamisatsumaniensis
GTTATATATTTATACCGCTCGATTTATCTATGTATTAAATATGAATAAAAACTGCACGAGGAGGGTGAAAATATTCAGCCTAAACCTATGATAAATTTAAGAACAACAGCCACTTAAAGAGGTAATGAACGCTTTGTTAAAGACCTGGTTATATGAGTGGTGGGAACGTGTGATATAATTTTGCTCCTTGTGTTTAATCGTTGATTTTAAAGTGTTTTATTTTATTTGTGATAGCGGGGTATTGCCTTGTTTTACGGTGCTAGTATTTAGCTAATGTTATATTAAAAAGTCAAACTGAAAAATATCATTCATTACACAATTTCACCAACCTTAATAGTGAGTAGCTTTAATTATAGCCATAGTTATTATTCTTTTTTTGACTTGTTTTTTATCGTGAGTATTTATCTGAAGTTTGATGTTAATTCTAAAAATAATCTAATGCAATTAATTGCATTGACGATTGTGGTTTTTTTTTACTAAGATCCTTTAAAAGTGGCTTGTCGTATTACATATTTACTTTGTAAATTATGAATTACTGTTATCCGCAAAAATAATATAAGTTAACTCATATCAATATAACTTAGTTTTATGCTGAGTTGATTGTTATATGGCTAGGGATACCTAAATGAAAATAAATAAACTGACTAGGGCTATGTTATTAGCTGGCCTAGCATCCTACTTTTCTTATGCAAGCGCAGAAGACTTGTCTGAAGTGCTTGATGCAACTCACGCTGACTTCAAGTCAATGACAGTAAGTGCAACGGATATTGCAGGCTATACAGGTGATGGCTACCGATTTGGCGTTTGGGATCCAAAGGCTTCTCACATGGTGTTTGATTGGGAGGTGCCTAAAGATGGGCGCTATCGTTTGAAGTTACGTTACTCTTCACCTGACGATAGAACTGTTATGATTCGGGTTAAGCGGTTGAGTAATAAAGAAATAAAGGAAAACATTTATTATCCACTTAACCAGACGCTGACTGAGTCTGATTGGCAATACAGCCCAGATGTCTTTCTTGATTTAGAGCAGGGAGAATATAGCTTCAGCATTATTCAATATGGTTATGAAATACCAAATATCGATCACTTGCATATCGAATGGGTTCCGGAAGATATTGAAGAGCCAATCGATCCAAGCTTTCCTATTGATGGTCTTCACCTTACGGCAGAAGATGCAGTATTGGCTGGGAGCACTGTACTACAAACAGCAGAGAGTAAACCATCAGGTACAGGTCATACTGGCGAGGGATTCTTAGAGTTTCCAACTCGATCTGGCGATAGTGCAACTTGGACTGTTGATATAGAAGAAGAGGGCAAATACTTACTATCGTTCCGCCATACCAATGCAAACGATAGAACAATGCAGCTGAGTATTAATGGCCAAGAACCGGTTACAGTGGATTTCCCGAGTACAGAAAAGTGGCGAAACTATGTTGTGAGCGACCCGATTGAACTGGAGTTAAAGTCAGGGGTTAATGCTATTAAACTGGAGACAGAGCAATCACTGGGTCCGTACTTAGATTTTGCAGAGCTGACACTAGATGATGGGGTAGCTGGCGAAGGACGATTTGTCTCGGCTGCAATAGAAGCGGCATATAATAGTGGTGATGTGTCTCATATTGATGATATTGGCGAACTCCATCAACAGATAAGTAAAGATTTGAAAGAGGCTTATAATTCAGGTTTGGCTATAGAAACAGCAAACTATATTTTTGCTGGTGATGTCTTGCACAGTATCACCCCTAAAGATTATATCGATCGAATCGAAGCGGATATATGGAACTCATCACAACCAGGGTTCCCAATTATAATTGGTGATAATCATTCAAGTATTTGGACTGCGAGTATTAATAAAGATAGAAAAGCGATAGCCAGTGTAATTCCGAATACTCGATTTTTAACAGAAGAAAGCTATTACCGTTTTATTAAATGGCTTAGTGGGAGAAGTGATGAGTATCTAGAAAATGAAGTTGTCAGTGTCATGAAGGTAGGAAACTCTGGGAGTGAAGATCTCAATGTAGGTACTCCAGAAACTACGGTCGAATTGAATTATATTCCTCAGGACATGAGTGTTCGTCCTGATATACTTCATATTAAAGGTCGGGGGCTTACTGAAGAAGAAGTCGATTTTGCATTGGATATGTTAAGAGTATATCCAGACTTACCTGTTTATTTTGCAAATCAATTTTCTGAACAAGGGGTAATTAAGCAACAGCAATTGCTTTCGATGCTTGGCTTTAGGTATGGCTCACCAAGTAGTGATGTTTCTACATCATATACTGTAGAGCAATTGGAAACTAGTTTTGATAAGACGGCATTCAGTAAAGAAATTATTAATCATTATAATTTGAATGAAAATTTAGCGACGGATGAGTTCCCATTTCATTTAAGTGACGGTAATACATCTGAATTTAAGGCTGCATTTAGTACACCATTATCAACTGTACGCAAGCAGCTAAATACCAATGATAAACTAGCAGAACCTATTTTTTCTGATAATGAGTTATTTCATTTATCCAAGCTATATGTCTTGCTCGGTGATATGTACCGAAAAGAAATCAACTACCCATTAGATCATAAAAATGAAGATGAAACACCTTGGCTTCATGCTTGGTTTGCGGACAATACAGCTTATTACAATCGAGACTTTGCTTACGGGCAGGCTGACTTAGGTAACTTCTCAGAACAAATTGATGACAAGTATTTACTGTCAGAGCAAGACATACGCATTAAAGCTCGGGAAGGTGTGAGTTGGCACCCAACCGGTGCTTATGCCCATCCCGGGCAACCATTTGAATTAACGTTAAGCAGTAATGCTGCTACTGCGATGGATGTCTTTATTAATACCCAACGTATAGGCTCAACCAAGGAATGGGGTAAATACCAGAGACCAAAATACCTTAAATCACCGTTGGTTAAAATATACCCAGGGCAACCGCTGACTTTAACATCACCTTATGGTGGCCCTATATTCATTGAAGGCAGCCTAAATGATGATATTAGTGTAAAAATTACGAATGGTGGTCAACACCCATTATTTACCGAAGAAACAATTGATGGGTTAGCTGAAGCGGTAGAGACTTCCCCGTACAGCTGGTCTTACTTAGATCTACAGCGTTTCCAGCTATTTTCTCAAACTGAATATATGTATGAGACTTTACATGAACGTTATAGTTCAGATCATAACCAATTACTGAGTGAAATTGATACTTATACAGTGGATAAAGTCAGTGAATTTGGTGGCTTTGTAGGCAATGATATTTCACTCAATGCACAAGTACTTTCTATATGTGAATCGAAGGGGTTAGATTGTGATAATCAAGACTGGCATAAACGAGCGCACACACAAAGAGCTAATCATGATTTTAGTTCTCACTGTGGTGTAGGTTGCGCAGGTAATCCATATGATTCAGCATATAAATTTAGTGCTACAAGCTGGTTAGTTTTACACGAAATTGGTCATAATATTCAAATCTCAGAGATGAATATTAATGGTCAAGGAGGGGAAGTAACCAATAACCTTGTGCCAATGTATGTGTATAGAAGCCACCCTGATTATCAGGACTATGTTCGAGTTAGAGATCGTTGGCCTAAAATCTATGGCTGGATGCAGGAAGGGCAAAATGCCGATAATCCGACCGAGTACGTGAAGGATAAACTTTGGACTCAAAGTGATAAAGATCAGCTCGCTTTATATATGCAGATGGCTTACGCCTCTGAATATATCGGATATTTAGAGAACGGTTTTGATATTTATACCTTGAATTACCTACATGCTCGCGAAGTAAGAAATATAGATTCTTGGTCTCAAAATAAAGATAGGCTTGGTTTAAGCCTATATGAAGAGAGGCCTCGTTTAAACGGTAATGACTTTATGTTAGTTAGTCTATCTTACCTAACTGGTTATGACTGGAGGGAGCTATTTAGTGCTTGGGGTATTCCAGTTTCAGAAAAGGCTGACATGCAGGTTGCAACCTACCAAAAGCCATCAATGGAACTGAAATTTTATATACCAGAGAATGATCTTGAAGTTCAACCATATTACCGGAGTTTACCGTTAGATGGTACTACAGAGTGGCAATGGCTAGAGGATATTGATTAGTCGATACAACTAATTTAGAGGCAGAGCCATTTTAATGGTCTGCTTCTAACTAAAACTATTCTAATAAACTAATAAACTAATAAACCAATAAATAAACAAGGACGTATTATGAAAATGAAGCTATCAGCATTGTTAGTATTCAGTGCTCTTACATCTAACATGGCCAATGCTTATTCTTTACCGGGTTACTTTTCTGGTAATGATGACGATTTAGATTCTTCACTATCTCCATTTTTATATTCAGAACCAGTAAAGAATGTAAAAGGGGCGAGAAACTCACTCAGCCAGCAAACCTCAGTCCAGAGTGTCAAAACAGTTATACAACCAGATGAAGCTATCTTTATTCAGGGGCTAACGATGGAAACTCGATGGGATGGTTATTCAGGCGACGGATATTTAAAACCTGCAACAAGGAATGATGATGTTGTTAGATGGGAAGTGAGGTCACAAAGCGATTTAGACCATAATATACAATTTAGATACGCAACGAAAAATGATCGAAGCAGTATACTTTTGGTTAATGGGGTTGAACACCAAGTTTCATTTCCTAATACCGAGAATTATGGCCAATGGACAGACACCGCTCCCATTGAGGTAATACTAAATGAGGGGAGTAATATCATTGAGTTAAGATCACTCGATGGTTACATCCCCCATCTTGATAATATGACCCTGACCCACAATTTAGTTGAGCAGGAAGGGGATTGGCTGCTGGGTGAAAGCAGTGAGATGCTTAAATCTTATTTGCATACCTCGACCGTTGAGGTGAATCAATTTGAACTGTTTTGGGAGTCTGTAAGCCGTAAAGATACGGTTATTGAGCGGTTTGATCCTAATCAAGAGAACACAAGCAATGATGAAAAAAAGGAAGTTGAAGGGCAAACTATAGATAAGATGGCTGTCAGCTTAAATGGTGACATGTTAACCATCGTAAACAAACAGCCTCGCGTGTTTGAAGAGCTCGCTTTTAAAATAGAAAACATTGATGGAAGTGTTTTAGTTTCATATTTAGGCGAGAAAATTGAAGCGCATACAAAAACTGAATTTTCACTTTCTGGAATTAAAGTAAACCCAAATCAGATTCGAAGCATAGAATTTATTGATCCAAGCCCACTAGTAGATTTTGATTTGTCATATTGGGGTACTCACTATGATGAAGGTGAACGGACATGCCAAAAGAATTGCGGTAATCGTACCCCTGAACAGTTAAGGTTGAATTATGAAGCGCAAATGAGCTTTATGAAGCATTTATATAATCAATCTGATGTTCTTGAGCGGAAATATCAATATTTCCTCAGTCAGTGCAATACGAGTAACTCGTGCCCGAATTGGGATTCATATAATGAAGGGTTAAACTTATTTTCTGAACGTTTGAAAAGAGTAGCAACAAAGGAGATTACCACTTCAATGATATTACTAGAGCTATCAAGTGCTGGTGGTATGGCAAATGG
This sequence comes from Photobacterium minamisatsumaniensis, assembly GCF_050336695.1. Classification (NCBI taxonomy): domain Bacteria; kingdom Pseudomonadati; phylum Pseudomonadota; class Gammaproteobacteria; order Vibrionales; family Vibrionaceae; genus Photobacterium; species Photobacterium minamisatsumaniensis. Next base: position 5,554 of record NZ_JAKJSI010000067.1, read on the forward strand.
TAGAGATCTATTAATTAAAGAAAATGCCTTAAGAGATAACGGCACTTGGTTAAGCAATGTATTTTCGCATGAGCTTTTCCATAACATGGGTTATAGCCATTCCTCTGGTATGGCTTATGGTTGGTCAGACAAATATGCTTCCGTAATGAGTGATTACTATAAGGAGCGTTTTTCAGATGTACCGTATGAAGATGTTGTTTATGAGTCTAAGCCAGGTGTTTTTCAGACGGCAAAACATACCCAAAGGCTTGAGCTTCAACCAGAGAAATATGGTAGCTTCCTAGCTGTGGCGACAAGCGAAGATGAGCAAGGCGTATCCATTAAATTGTATGCTAAGCAGGCCAATAACCTGAAAATGTCTACGTTGCTTTTGCAAGATGAAGGCATTACTAATTACCATGATGTAAATAATAAAGCGCCAGAACAAGGTAACCAATACACGCTTTCCTCTACTAGCGATAAGCCTATTGTTGTGTCTCGAACAAGCAATACGATGAAGAACAATGCACTGTTGATCTTAAAAGCAGAGGATGAGAGCCGGATTGCTGCTGTATCTGTACCGTCTTCCTATGCTGAACCGTTTCATACATCTGAAGACGGAACACGCTTTTACTATGCTAATGATCAATTGAATGTTAGTTCGCCCTCGCGCGGACAGTTGCATAATATTTGTAAGTTATACGGTGATTTTGCAACTGATGAAGAGTACCAAATGCTATTTGATGAGTACGGACGGTTAGATGTGTATCTTGATCAAAATGTGAATGAGTTTTGGTCTGCAATGACTGACGAAAGAAGGGATTCAGATAATTATAATATCAATCGATTTTATAATGACCGAATATCTTTAAGCTGGGAGTTCGGATATATAAAAGGCTATGGTGCGGTTTGTTCCGAAAAGGCAAAGGGTTAAATTCATAGCTCGGCTTGTATATCGTAGTGGGTTTTCTTCGCTATGAATTCCTATTATCTAAAGGTTGCCTTTAATATTGCAACTTAAGCAGCTATCACTTTTTCTCTGGTGATAGCTGTTTTTTAATGGTTTTATCAAAATGAGCGACGTAATGAATACTAACCCATTAGCTTTTGGATGAAGGGAAGTTGATCCTGCACTTTGTCTTTAAAGTGCAGGGCAGTCGGTGTGACTTCCTGCTTATTCGTATGGAGTAAGGTTTGAATTGTGGGCGATAGGTTGGTTATTGGAATTACTTGGCAGCCAACACTGTGTAGCTGTGTCACGCATTTAGGCACAATCGCGATCCCCAACCCTGCTGCGACAGTCGTAATAACAGTTTGCATACGCGTTGGTTGGTTCACTATTTGGGGTGAAAACCCAGATTGGCGACAAAGTGTGATAATTTCATCAAATAGCCCAACGGCTTCACTCCGGTTAAATAATACAATGGGTTCATGCTCTAGCTCAGTTAGGTTAACAGATGCACTACTGGCTAAAGCATGGCCACTAGGCACTAAGACGACCCAAGTGTCAGTGTAAACATGCATGCTGTTAAATTGCTCTTTCATCGGAGAAGGTAGGGGACGAGAAAAGCCTACATCTATTTGTTTGTCTTGAAATGCTTTTATTTGTTCTGAAGCCGTCATTTCGAGTAAGCTAACTTCAACATATGGATGTTCGGTTTTATAACTACGCACAAGATCTGCAATGAACGTCAAACATGCAGAGCCGAGGTAAGCGATACGTAATGTACCGATTTCGCCCCTTGCGGTACGTTGAGCCTGCTGTTTAGTAAAATGGGCTTGATTTAGTAATGTTGTAGCATCAACCAGTAGCTGTTGCCCTGCGGCGGTGACATGTACTTCTCGTGAGTTCCTCACGAATAATTTCACGCCTAACTCCTCTTCTAACGCTGTGATATGTCGGCTAATGGCAGGTTGAACCGTATTCAATTCCCGAGCGGCAGCAGAAAAGTTTTTTAATGTTGCGACAGTAATAAAGCTCTTTAGCGTTTTTAATTCCATTTCCTACCTATATCTCTCTTGGTTGAGCGGTACCGTACTGGTTCGTTTCGCCGATGCTCCCTATAGTGCGCTAGCTATACGATTTTGCTATAGCTGTAATCAAATTATATCATTTTTTATATAGCAAGGAGTTCAGTAACCTATGGCAATTCCCGGTTAGACGTTAGCTAGCCAAAGATGACAATAGAGACACGATATGACCAGTATTGCCACTGTAAGCTTCAGTGAAAAGCCCCAAATAACCAATAGTTTACTGTTTTTGATGGCTACGGCTGTTTCCGCCACAGTTGCAAATTTGTATTACAACCAACCCATATTACCGCTTATTGGTAAAGAGCTGGGTATTGGGGGGGACGCATTAGGTGCGATACCGGCTGCAAGCCAATTTGGCTACGCAGCTGCACTGTTGTTTATATCACCACTTGGCGATAGCATCGCGCGTAAACGTCTTATTGGTATCCTCTCACTTTGTTTAATCACGGCATTAATTTGTGCATTTTCAGCCAATAACTTTTTGGTATTAATTGGTGCTTGTTTTGCCATTGGGCTAAGCGCCAATATTACCCAACAGTTGATCCCTTTTGCAGCATCATTAAGTACACCAGAACAGAAGGGACGGGTTATTGGTACGTTAATGAGTGGCCTAACAATTGGTATCTTATTATCAAGGACGGCCAGCGGTTACATTGGCGAACATTTTGGCTGGCGCGCGGTCTTTATGATGTCGGCTTGTATCGCCGCTCTTTTTACTGCGCTACTGATGCGTTTTTTACCCACTAACCAGCCCACAAATCGCATACCTTATTCCAAACTACTTTTGAGCATGTTCGGGTTGATCAGGCAGTATGGATTATTACGTAAGTCGGCACTTACTGGCGCTTTATGGTTTGCTGCATTCAATGTGTTGTGGGCAACACTTGCTTTGCATGTAAGTGGTGACCCGTTCAATTTTGATGCGCAGCAAGCGGGGCTGTTTGGCATCGTTGCGTTGGCTGGTGTCAGCGGTGCCAAATTCTCTGGCATGTGGGTGTCAAAAGTCGGTTCACGTATGATGATCACTATAGCGTTGAGCTTAATTGCTATCGGCTTTTTAGTTTCAGGACTTTACGGTGACAGCTTAGTGGGACTGATTATTGGCATTATTCTGATTGATTTCGGCGTTTTCAGTGCCCAAGTCTCTAACCAAGTCGCTGTATTTTCGATCGATCCATCAGCCCAAAGCCGGATTAATGGGATCTATATGCTTGGTTATTATTTAGGAGGTGCATTGGGATCATTGGTCGGCGTAAAAGTATTTGATCACTTCGGTTGGTTCGGTGTATCAGTGCTTAGCTTGATACTTGTTAGTGCCGCAATGGTGGTAAATTGTCGTAAAAGGTGATAATTGCGATTAAGCATCAGCAATGAAGCAATCACGGCAAACTTATTCGTTTGCCGTGATTAGGTTATATGTTTTTATACCGTGTGATCGGCTTTAAGTGTGTTGTATCCAGCCCAAATACGGGTTGTTGTTGTTACCCAGCATAGTGCACCAAAAATCCAAGCAATGAGTGCGAAATGCTGAGGAAACAGGCAGAAAAGGATAAAGCAGGTAATGGTCTCAGTTCCCTCTGTTAACCCACCGATGTAATACAACGATTTCTGTTTATAGACCGGGCTGCTGATATTTCGCTTGCCCGCCATGATGGCAAAGCTAAGAAAACTAGACCCTGTACCAATGAATGAAAAGATAAGAAAGGCGCCAGCAACCGCATTGGCTTCAGGGTTAGCTAAAACAAACCCGAACGGAATGAGAGAGTAAAAAAGGAAATCGAGTGTAATATCGAGGAAACCGCCACAGTCCGTGATCCCTTGACGGCGTGCGATTGCACCATCGAGCCCATCAAAAATACGGTTAATAATAATAAACCCGAGTGCCCAGCCATATTGTTCAAAAGCCAAGGCTGGTAGGGCGAGCAGACCAAGTAAAAAGCCAAAGAGTGTTACTTGATTAGCAGTGATGCCTACTTTGTCAGGCAGTATAGACAGGGTGTTTAGTGGCCACTTGATCACTTTAATGGCGTAACGATCTAGCATGATCTTTCCTCTGTATTTGTTTCATCCCAAGGCCATTGAATAATTTGCCCCCTGTAAGGGATATCATCGTCGTCATGAGTGACCATCAAGGCGGGTATTTGTCTAATGGCTATTTGTTCAAATACAAAATCACGAAACTCTTGTCTTAGGGCTTTATCGAGCTTGCTAAATGGTTCATCGAGTAAAACAGCCTGAGGTTCAGATAGCAGCATTCTCATTAAGCTGATCCTTGCACGTTGGCCGCCTGATATTTCTGTGGGCATCTTCTCTGCGAGAGCAACCAAGCCGAGTGTCATTAACGTCTTATCAGCAAGAGCCACTCGTTGTGGGTGACGAAGGTCTGCAGGTATGCCAAACATCAAATTTTCACGAATGGTTAAATGTGGGAAAAGTAGATCGTCTTGGAAGACGATGCCTATTTTTCGTTTATCTGGACTCAGTGTTAATACATTGGTTTTATTCAGCTGAACATGCCCGCTATATGTAAACACATTCGAGAGGTGGCCAGCTATAACACTAAGCAGTGTTGATTTACCGCAGCCACTTGGCCCCATAAGAGCGACGACTTCACCAGGCTTAATAGTAAAACTGACTGGTGAGAATAAAGCGTGCTCGCGATTACTTATAGTGAGGTTTTCCACAGATAATGTCATCCGTGCTGTTACTCCGTTGTTGCGATTTTGGTTGATAAAAGCGGCCAGAAAAATGGCTCGCTGATAATGCGATAGTAAAGAAGACCAAAGGTAAGATGCCTTGAAGTAATCCGTAGATGGCGGTGACTCGTCGATCCTGCCCACTTGCGAGTACGACCGCTTCAGTGGTCACGGTTGATATTCGTCCAGCACCCAACATTTGTGTCGGTAAGTATTGGGCAAGGCTAACACTCATGCCTACAGCCATTGCCATATAGATGGCGGGCATAATAAGCGGCCGTTTAACCCGCCACCATGTTTGCCAGCTGGTTAGGCCCAAGCTCTTGGCGCATTGATCAAGGCGGTTATCATAACTACGCCAAGGACCATCAAGCGCAAGATACATATATGGGAAAACAAAGAAGATATGGCTCCATATCACCCATACAATAAAGTGTTGTCCTGCGAACCAGTATGTACTGATTTGAATACCAAACAGCAGTGATAGCTGTGGTGTAATTAATGGAATAGCAATACACCAAGTTGGGATGCTTTTCTGGAACTTATCTCGATATTCTAAGCAGCAAATGGTCATTATTAGTGCGATAACGCTGCTTATGAGTGCCAACATGATGCTATTACATGCAAGCTCAAAGATAGCCTGTAATTCTTGTTCCCAAAACCTTAGGCTGTATCGGCTTGGTGATAAATCAGGAAAACGCCAGCGCTGAGCGATAGACCAGGTAAAGAGCAACGGGGTAAGGATCAGAGGTATTAAGAGCACAAGCCACACAATTAACCGAGTAAGGCTTAACCCCTTGGCTTGTATTGGTGATCGAGATGCGCCATGGAATTGCCATTGACGGTATTTTCTTAAGCATAGCCATTCTGTAACAGATAAAAGTGCTAACCCAAGCATTGTCGTAAGGAGGAGTAGACATGCGCCGACTGCTGCTCTAGGCAACAGTGCGAGATCTGGGTCGGTAAACCACTGCCACACGATAACAGATAGGGTAGAGGGGCGGCTGGGGCCGATGATCAGCGCGACATCAACCACAGAAATACCGTAAGCAGCGACGGCAAATAGTGGCAGTCTAATTTTTGGCAACCACTGAGGCAAGATAACCTTCAGCCATGCCTCTTGATTAGAGTATCCAAGCCCATTTGCAACCGCGAGTAGTTTGTTTACGTGTATTTGCTGTAAGACTGAAATGCTCATCAATAAAAGAAATGGAATTTCTTTTATTGCTAAGCCCAGCAGTAGCCCTAATCCATAGCGGTCTTGAATGAGGTTAAAGCTGTTGGCGGTATTAAAACCAGTGCTTTCTAATAAGCGATACATCCACCCTGATGGCGCAAGTAAAAAAGCAAAACCAATGGCAAAAGCGACATGAGGCATCGCAAGCATTGGGCTGAGGAAGCGTTCAATTTTACGCCAATATGTTGTATTCCAGTATCGGCGTAATATAAAAAATGATGCCGATAAAGCAAGTAGGGTACTGCTAAGGCCCGTGAAAAGACTAAGCATGAATGACTGTTCAATGCCGGGCCAGTTGGCAACTGTGGTGAATGCCGAGAGGTTAGGTTCGGTATAGCCTAAAGGAGGCAGCCAAGATATTGCAGGTAAAACTAACCCTAATAAACCGGGTATCAGTGGAATAATAAAAAGAATGAAAGTAAGAAAAAAAATTGCGTGAATCATACTGAACCTAGGTTAGGAAGCTGCCAGAAGACAGCTCCCTTCATTGTTTAACTGCCGTAGCGCTTTTGCCATTCCAGCTCAATGGCTGTAATCCAGCTAGGGTGAGGCTCAGGAATTGATTTAAATAGGCTAAACTCTTGAGCTCCAACCTTATTGAGTACGTCTGGCTTTAATATAGAAGGGTCGCCCCAAATCGTTGAATCCGATTTACGGGCTTGCGCTTCAGGGCTCATCAAAAAGTTGATGGTCACGAGTGCGCCAGCTTTTGCCGAAGCATTCCACGGTATTGCCAAGAAATGGATATTTGATAGCGCCCCTTGCTGAAAGGCATAAGTCTGGGCGGTTTCGACAAGGTTGCCATTTTCGATAGCGGCGTTGGCGGCATTCGGGTTAAAGGTTATGGCTAACAACAGTTGTTGATCATCGAGCAACTGAATGGTTTCACTTGTACCTGATGGGAAACGGAGACCTTGTTGCCATGCGACAGGGTGTAATTGGTCTAAGTATGACCACAACGGTGCGGTAACCATATCGAATTTACTCTTATCGAATGGTTCATATAGCGCTGAATTGTTATTTGTTAGCTCGAGTAATGCCGCCTTAAGAAAGCTACTTCCATGAAATTCTGGTGGTTGTGGGTAACTCACTTTACCTGGAAATGCTTTTGCAAGGCTTAGAAGCTCAGCAAAGTTTTGAGGCGGGTTATTCAACGTTTGTTTGTCATGAATAAAGACAAGCTGACCAATCCCCCACGGTGCTTCCATACCGTTTGTTGGCTCAGTAAAGTCTTCATCGATAGGTAGCGATGTATCAACGAATTGCCAATTGGGCAAGCGTTGGGTAAATGGCCCGTGCAGTAGGTTATTGTGTTTCATCGAACGGAAGTTTTCGCCGTTTAACCATACGAGATCGACGCTACCTGCTTGGTCTTTACCTGCGGTTTTTTCAGCAAGTAGCCTTTGCGTTGTTTCGGCAATATCTGCCACTTTGACATGTTTTAAGTTAATGCCATATTGTGTCTTTAATTGACGGCTCGCCCAACGTAGGTAGTTATTAATCTCTTGGCTTCCGCCCCATGCATTAAAGTAAACAGTTTGTCCTTCTGCATCCGCTACAGTCTGCTGCCATTGACCACCGTCTGTGGTGTTATTGGCAGCAAATGCGAAGCTAGTGGTTAGCGCAAACGCTAACCCTAGAATAGTTTTTTTCATATGTCCTATAATCCCTACTTTTCCTTGAGCGGCGCTTCTTCGGTTGGTTTTACAGTTGCATTTGTTTGCATGGTATCAGTTTGGGTACTTGGTTTCTCGTTTCGCATCCAAGTATGATATTTTTTAACCAACGCCAGTAAACCTTTGGGTGCATTGGCTTGCTTCCAAACACCTGCAGTATATTTTGTCGCTTCACTCATGGTTGGGTAAGGGTGAATTGTCCCTAGTATTTTGTTTAGTCCTAAGCCATGGCGCATAGCAAGGGTGAACTCAGCTAACATTTCACCCGCATTATGACCAACAATAGTGACGCCTAGAATTTTGTCTTTACCTTTTGGTGTAATGACTTTTATAAAACCGTGGTCTTGACCATCCGTAATGGCGCGATCTAAATCATCAATACCGTAAGTTGTCACTTCGAATTGAAGACCTTGCTGTTGGGCTTCTTTTTCATTAATACCCACACGTGCCACTTCAGGCGAGGTATAAGTGGCAGCAGGCAAGACAGAGTAATCTGCTTTGAATTTCTTTACATCGCCAAATAAGCCGTTCACTGCGGCATACCATGCCTGATGTGCTGCTGCATGCGTTAGTTGGAATGGGCCTGATACATCGCCAACTGCAAATATATTCGGGTATTTGGTTTGTAGGTAATCGTTAACTTCGACAGTGCCTCGTTCTGAGGTTGTAATCCCAAGTTCTTCTAAGCCAAAGCCCTGTACATTAGCGACGCGGCCAAGAGCAAGCATCACAACATCAAATTCTACGGTTACTTCATCGCCAGTTGCCGTCGTGAGGTATACACGCTGTGTACTAATACCTGATTCGTCGGTTATGTTTTCAAATCGAGACGCACGGTGGCCAGTCATTATCGTGACACCGTCTTTCTCCATTTGTAACTTAACTTGCTCGGCGGCATCTAAATCTTCACGGATCAAGACTTGTTCAGCCATTTCAATGAGCGTGACCTGACTACCTAGGCGGCGGAAACTCTGTGCCAATTCACAGCCAATTGGCCCCCCACCAAGCACCATCATGTGTTTAGGTTGCTCTTGCAGTTGCCAAATAGTATCTGAAGTTAGGTAGTTAACAGATTCTAATCCTTCAATCGCAGGCACTAATGGGCGAGCACCTGTGGCAATTACTATATTACGCGCTGTAATTCGCTCACCGTTTACCTCGACTTCCCATGGTGACAAGATAGTGGCTTCTCCACTAATACAATTAACACCGAGCTTAGAGTAGCGATCTACAGAATCATGAGGCTCAATTTTGGCGATAACATTATGGATTCTTCCCATCACTTGTTTGAAGTCGACTTGAGTCGCGCTGGTGGTAATACCAAATTCATGAGCGCGGGATATTTCAGCCATAGTGTGCGCTGCACGAATAATGGCTTTTGATGGTACGCATCCGGTATTTAAGCAGTCTCCTCCCATTTTATGACGTTCAATGAGCGTTACCTTCGCCTTTACTGCGGCGGCAATGTAAGAGCTAACCAGACCGCCAGCCCCTGCACCGATAACAACCATATTTTGATCAAATGAAGAGGGCTTTTCCCATTGGGCGTAAACACGGCGTTTTTGAATGATGCTCATCACTGCTTTGGCAATTAGTGGGAAAATACCCAGTAAAGCCAATGAGATAACAACTGGGGCAGAGATAATACCGCTGAGTGTGTCTATTTGGCCAAGCTGAGTACCTGCATTAATATAGACAGCTGTTCCGGCTAACATGCCTACTTGGCTAACAAGGTAAAACATTTTAGTGCTGATAGGGGTTAAACCCATGAGCAAGTTAACTAAGAAGAAAGGGAAGACAGGGATCAAGCGTAGTGTGAAGAGGTAAAGTGGCCCATCTTTTTTAATGCCAGCGTTAATCGGTACCAAGCGGTGACCAAACTTGCTCTGTACCCAATCTCGAAGAATAAAGCGGCTGAATAAGAAAGCCAATGTCGCCCCGATAGTACTGGCGAATGAAATAAGCAATAAACTCCACCAGAAGCCAAATAAAGCGGCGCCAAGGAGCGTCATTATGGCTGCCCCTGGAAGTGATAATGCCGTTACCAATACGTAGAGGCTAAAAAACACCACGCTCGAAAACAATGGGCTCGTGCTTATTGTATCTTGTAGGGCTAGCTGCTGGGTTTTCGCGTACTCTAACGTAAAGTATTGCCCTAAATCAAAGGCAAACCATATGATAAGTAGAGATGCAATGATAGCGAGTAGAACGATTTTTTTTCTATCCATGTTATTTACTCCTGAGCTATTCCTTTGACGACAACTTTTCTTTTATCGAATCGGGTTGGATCGGTAGCGAACAAAATCCCTGCTCAGGTACGTCGAGCGCAGTATTAAACTTTGCAGAGAGGTTCTGGAAAGAAATGAGGGCGGTGAGTTCAACAATCGTATCTTCGTCATACCACTGTTTGAGTGTATCCAGCATGTTTTCGGTGACACGTTGACCTGTAATCGTCATTGTTTCTGTGTAGCGTAATACTGCCCGTTCTTGTTCTTCAAATAATTCACTGTGCTGCCAGTTAGCGAGCGATTTTATTTTCTCTTCTGAATCACAACGCTCAGCTAACCTCATGCCATTAGCATCGACACAAAATGCGCAGTCATTTAGTTGAGAGACCCTGACGCAAACTAATGAACGCATGATAGGTGATAGCGGAGAAGAGCGACGATCAAGATAGCCAAAGAAACTAGCAACCAGCCAAAAAAGGGTAGGCTTACGCCCCCATAAGAGCGCCGGGTTTAGTACTTTGCCGAAATGGCGTTTTTGAAGCCAAAGTAGCGGCTTAATGGTAATGGAATGGTTTTTTTTGGCTGAAATGCGCACGATCACCTCTTAATATTAGGAATACTTTTTATGCCACAATGGGTATATAACCTGACCATGAGCAATGATTACTCAAATTATCAGATAGATATGAGACAAAGACCTAATTAAGAGCTGAATTATTTCACTGAGTGATGAAAAAAGTGACTTTGGCCGTTTAGTTGATTACTAATTGAACGGGACGGTCATGTTGAGCTTGGGTGACTATTTTATTTGGCTGGGGTGACGTCAAAGTAATATAGCCGCAAGCTAAAATAGGCACAACGGCAAGTAACATTGTTTTACCGATATGATAGTTACGGTACCAATACTTTTTTGAGCGTATTTTTAACAGTAGTCCCCATGTAAGGAGTAGGGCGTTAAAGCCTGAAACGTAAACAAGTACATCGTACATCATTGGCATTGAGGCCATGTTGTTATTGATAAGAACGAGTACGGTGATAGGGGGAAGTAAGCTGAGTAAAACGAATAACTTCATTAGTCGAGGCCATTTACCAAACTTATCCTTGAACATCTGATCAGTTTGTCCGGGAAAAGGTTTGGTACAGTTCATAATGACCTCCGAAAATATATGCTGTTATTTTACGGTCTTTATAAAGTAATGAAAGCTTGTTGAGTGTTTTGTAAACAGCTTTGTGAGGCAATTCAATCTTTCAGATATACTGACAATTAATTGTCATTCATGGGGTGTACGAAGCAAACTGAACGTGCGGTCAAAGCCTGACCATGCTATCGAGGAGAATAATGGTGCTGAGGCATAATAGTGAGCAAGGAACACTCGAAATGATGCATTAACAAGAGGCATATCACCTCTTGTTAATGGTACTAAGCGGGGTTAACTAAGCTTTGAAAGCAGCTCTGAGCGACGTTCTTGCGGAATAACTGACCAATGCTGGCCACTAATTGCACCTTCTAATGCCCATAAAAGATCAATGCTTACAGTGCCTTGATGGGTATCTTGTAATGCCCTAAAAGCGTTAATCGAACCCGCTTCAAATAATGCATCGACACTGATAATCCCTGCTTTTTTTAGCATGCGTTCGTTTGCGAGTCGTAAGTTAGGTAGATCTTTTATACGTTCTGGTCCTGCCTTACTTTTTGTTTCTTTGTCTTCTTTTGCCGCTTCAAGAGAGCGCTTAGCTTGGCTAAGTATTTTAGTTGTGTCTTCCCACCATTCATCTGGAATTGCAAAATGCTTGGTAACAACAGGAAATCCACGTTTCTTATAAATATATGGCTTTAAGCCTGCCTGTTTAAAATCTTGTTCGTTTTCAGCGTTGGCACGAAGATGAAGTTTGTCGTTAACAACGAGTGCAAACATTGTTTCACCTGCGAATATGCCAAATCCGCCAAACATCGAGCGTGATTTTACGTTGTTGAAACAACTAAACAGTCGTAATGAATTTTTAAGTACTGGTTTGTCCATGCTTCTTCTCGGTGAAAAAAATCTAGGGTCACCTAACAACAGAGCGAGGATTTCAGATTAGCAAAATTAACAAAAGAGTAATGTCAGAATCATGTAAAATATGACGCCTGATCACTATTGCTATATCCATCGGCAACCCCGCTACCTTAAGTCGAACTAGTTATTGAAAACTATAGACTCTTAGGCCGGAAGCTTTGCGTCCCAATCTTTCGAAAGGTTTGCCTTGTTCGTGACTGTTTAAGAATATCGCAGAAGCAAAATTTGAACCTGCTCCCACTTTTAATAGCGTGACCTTGCTCCCATAAATTATTTTATCTTGTCTTTATTTAATTATAAAAAGTGCCAAAAGTTGAGTGAATATTCTAATTAGGCATGCTATAAGCACAAAAAAACGGAGGGGGAAGCCTCCGTTCTTATCGTCATCAATCCGCTTGTTATGAATTGGTGTTTCGGTTTATCACTGATTTTCTAATCACAAGCTCTGGTATCATTTCAAATATACGGTGCTCATGATCTTTATCTTTCACTCGTTCTAACAGGATTTCGATAGCTGTTTTACCAAGGCGGCGCTTGGGCTGGTGAATCGTGGTTAGGGGTGGTGAAAAGTATGGTGCTAAATCAATATTGTCGTAGCCGATAATTGAAATATCTTCAGGTACACGAATACCAGCTTGTGAAAATGTACTGATCATGCCCATCGCCATGATGTCATTGAAGCAAAAAATCGCCGTTGGACGTTTGTCCATTGCAATGAACTTTTCAGCGGCTTCAACTGCCGATTCACATTCAAAGTCACCTTCGAGTACCCAATCTGGGTGTACTTCGAGATCGGCTTCAGACATGGCTTTTTTAAAGCCTTTTAATCGTTCGCGACAAGCAGCTTTATCACTGTGGCCGGTTAAGCAACCGATAGCTTGATGCCCATGTTCAATAAAGAACTTAGTCGCGACATAGCCGCCTAACTCAGCATTATCTTGAATTTTATCTGTGTGAGGACTCTCTGGGCCCCAATCCATGACAACCATAGGCAAATCTTTTTGGCGCTCTAATAGACCGAGTAGGTTTTCATCCAAGTCTGAGCACATGACCAACAAACCATCAACGCGCTTTTCAGCCAGCATGCGTAAATAATCACGTTGCTTCTCAAGGTTACCTTCAGTGTTGCACAAGATAAGTGTGTAACCAGCGCCGTAACAGTACTCTTCAACACCGTGTACGACTTCAGCAAAGAAAGGGTTGGTCGATTTTGTAACCAACATGCCAATAGTACGGGTTGTGTTGCATTTTAAACTACGCGCTACAGCACTCGGAGCGTAGTTTAGCTCGTCAACTGCAGACAGTACTTTTTTTTGCGTCGCTTCTGCGACAAATCGCGTTTTGTTAATCACGTGAGAGACGGTGGTTGTAGAGACACCAGCCATACGTGCAACATCTTTAATCGTTGCCATATTTATTCTTCTAATAATAAGGGTCAAAAGACCTAGGTAATTTTAAGCTTTACTCAATAGAGTAGTGCACTGGCTATACGTTCAATACAGTTCACTGTTCTGTTGAGTACAGATAACAGAAACGACAAAAGGCCGCGACACGAATGGGCGGCTTCGTTTCTTTTCAGTATTCACGTTTATTGCGATTTAGGCTTTGCAATTGTTGCATAGTGTAATCGCTTGCGCTCTCATTTTACTCAGTGTAGCAAAGAGTGCAATGTTTCTTGCCTTAATAAATTAGGATTACTGGTGAATTGGATAGGTTTGATTGATTAATGGTCAACCATAAATCTAGCGAATAATTCCAAGAAACCAATAAAGATAGGTTTATAAAGCCTTTTTAGTTTGATTAAGAAGGCTTTAAAGGAAAAAGAGAAGGTATAAAAAAGAGATGTTTTTATTTTTTTTAACAACAACTTCCTGTTAAATGGCCAGTTCGAACTTTGACTGGTGTTCTTCAATTTCATGGCTGGATGTTGCAAGCACAATAGGATAATTATCGATCGGGTGGTGTGTAATGCAAACAGGCCAACCATAAACGCGTTCGATCGTTTTCGCTGTTAAAGCGTCCTTCGGACAACCATCAGCTTGAATTTTTCCCTCATTAAGAATGACTAAACGGTCTGCATATTGCGCTGCTAAGTTTAAATCGTGAATCACTATGATCACCGCAGCCCCAGACTTCGCTAACGACTTTGCGACTTGAAGGGTTTTATGTTGATGCGCTAAATCGAGTGCTGATGTTGGCTCATCAAGCATCAGAATACACTGCTCACCAGCGCGACTGAGTTGAGTCAGTACCCGTGCAAAGTGCACGCGCTGTTTTTCTCCTCCAGAGAGCGTAGGGTATAGGCGACAACTCAAATTTGTGACATCGACTTGAGCCATTTTTTCTTTAGCAATACTTACCGTTTCCCGATTGGTCAGCGCTAAGGGGAGACCACCCAGCTCAACAACTTCTTGCGCGGTAAATGCGAAGGTTAGGTTACTATGCTGAGGCAACACACCAAGGTGTTTTGCGAGTTCAGCTGGTGGCCAAGTGGCACGGTTTTTACCAAAAAAGGAAACATGGCCTGTAGATTCTTGTTCACCACATAATACTTTCAAGAGGGTGCTTTTACCTGCACCGTTAGGACCTAGCAAGGCGGTAAGTTCACCACTTTTGATCTGAATAGCTAAATCATCAAGGAGTACTTTATCACCCAATTTAAGGTTAAGCCCTGAAGCATCAATAGCACATTTTGTTTCAACGCTATTTTTTGTCATCAAGCTCATGACATTTTCCCTTTTTGTTTTACGAGCAGGAAGATAAAGAAGGGCGCGCCGAGTAGGGCTGTAATAATCCCAACAGGCAGTTCAGCCGGTGCAACTGCGATACGTGCAAGCATATCGGCAACCAAAAGAATTAATGCGCCAAGCAGAGCAGATAATGGTAAGAGCACTTTATGATTAGGCCCTACGAGCATTCGACCAAGATGGGGGACGATTAAGCCAACAAAACCAATCACACCGGTGAGTGAAACAGCAATACCAACACCTGCAGCGCAAAGTAAAATCAGTAACCTTTTCAGTGTTTGTACATTAACCCCCATATGTTTTGCTTCTGCTTCTCCGAGCAAAAAGGCGTTGAGTGCATTTGCATTGCGATCAAACATAAACATCAGTACGGCAAGAGTAATATAGGAAAGCGTGATGCCAGGCCAAGTTGCCCCTGCAAGTGATCCCATGCTCCACAGTGATAAATCTCGTAGTGCTTGGTCGTCAGCGTAATAATTCATCAGGCCAAGCGCAGCACCTGATAGTGCCCCGATAGCCACACCAGCCAGAAGCATCACTGTTACAGAAGTACCGTTTTTGTCTGTGCCTAAGTAATAGACAAAAAAGGTACTGAAAGCCCCGCCTAAAAAAGCAAAAACGGGAACGGTGGCTAGTGTTAACAACAGAGGAAATGATGCTGCAAGCGGAGCAAAAAACACAATAGCTAATGCCGCGCCTAAGCTCGCTCCTCCTGAAACGCCGATAATACCTGGGTCGGCGAGGGGGTTACGGAATAGCCCCTGCATAACAGCACCGCATAGCGCTAATATCGCACCAATTGCCATTCCAAGTAATGTTCTCGGTAAACGAATTTGGTTAATTACAATTTGTATATGTTGGGGCAGATCCGATTGCCAAGGCATTAAGGCTTTGAAACTATCAGTGAAGGTGATTGCCATCGGACCGATGACTACTGATGATGTAATGGCAAGCAACAGCAGTACGAGGCCAGTTGGAAAAATAATACGTGTCGGAATACGGTATAACTGCATAGTAATAAATGCTTATATTAATTTGGATAGAAAACGGTGTTTAAACGTTCAGCTTCGCTTAAACTTTTCAGCCCCAAACCGCCGATCAGAGCAGTTCCATCGATCATAGCGAGGGCTTTGTTTTGGCCTGCTGGTGTTGCGACGAGTAAAGGCATTTGTTTAAGCAGCTCATCAGCTGAACCGATTTTACTCATGGTACGCGAACTCAGCAGGATGATATCAGGCTGCATTTCCACCATTGATTCCAGTGAAATCGGCTTATAAGACTCGACGGCATCTGCTGCTGGGTTTATTGCACCTGCAAGGCGAATTACGGTGTCTGCAGTAGTATTGCGGCCAGCAACATTGGCTGGGCGACCTTCGTGGATCATCAGGAAAAGTACTTTCTTTTTGTTATCTTGAGTCGCTAGGTTGGCATTAATGGCAGTGACTTTTCCCTTCACCTCGTTTTTTAATGCTTTTGCCTTGCTTGAGGTATTTGTTAGTTCGCCGACTTGATCAATACGTACCATTAAATCTTCAACGGTTTCACCAGAGTTCAGCACGTCTACTTTGACTCCAGCCTGCTTGAGCAAATCAAGTGTGGTCTGCGGCCCCATTTCATTTGAACCGAGTAGTCGGGTCGGGGTGAGCGCGATAAGGCTTTCAGCAGAAAGCTGGCGGTGGTAGCCCAGAACTGGCATATCGTCATCGACCATTGATTTGCTGGTTACGTCGACAGCAACAAGTTGTTCTTGAGCATCCATGGCATTTATGATTTCTGTAATGGCTGCCCCCGCACTGATAATGCGCTCACTTGCGAAGGTAGATGTAGCGGCAAAAAACAATATAGTTGCCAAAGTGAAACGCTTCATGATTTGTCCTCTTCCATTAATAGCTGGGTTGCTTTGATGTCGTTTTGTTGCAAGAAAGCGAGTAGTCTGAGCATGTTTTCTACCGATCCAGCCTTGTCTGCACCAATGACAACAGGCTTGTCAGGGCTGGTTTTAACTTCTTTTAGTAGAGCAGCATTAAAGGCATCCCAATTATCGAATTCATTGCCTTGAAGTGCCCAATAAGGAGGGGCTGCGGTAATGTTGACTGTAATAGGATCAGATTCGGTTTCTTGTAATGCCTGAGTTTCTGTTTGCGGTAACTCGACATCAAGTGATTGTAATTTCACACTGGCAGTAAGAAGCAGAAATACCATGACGATGAAAATGATATCCAGCAAGGGAGTTAAATCCGGTTTTAACTCATCGCTGTCAGGAACACTTTGGTGGGTTCGGATCATACCTCGACCTCTGGTTGTTCAGTCTTAACGACATGTTGCTGAGGCGTTTGCTGCTTAGGGGAACAGGTAGGGTCGAGTGATAAGCCTTCTAGCCATAAGTTACAGTGGTTAAGGCTATGCTCAAGCTTGGCTGTCACATTATCGGCCCATAAACCTAATAATTGCGCGCCAGTTATCGCTGGTAAAGCGATTAATAGTCCAGCTGCAGTTGTCCTCATTGCTAGACCAAGGCCGTCAGCCAAGTCGTTAGGCGTGACAGCACCAGTACTCATGGCAATGCCTTTAAACATATCGATTAGGCCGAGAACAGTACCAAGTAGGCCAAGTAATGGACTGATCACACCAATTAAGCCCAATAGACGCAGGCCAGAACGTAATTGAGTTCGCTTTTGTTGCAGCCAGATCCCAGCGGCATCTTCGCGAAGTGGCTTGGCAAAGTGACGGTGAGAAATAAGCATTGAAACGCCCTTAAATAGTAAAGGCCGCTTCGATTTAAGATCGTTAGCAAGTGTATCTAGGCTACTCTCATCGTTACGGTTATATGTTGTTAAAATCACATTGATTTTACTACGGCCGACACCAGTGCAGAGGAGTACTTGAACGCAACGTTCAATAAGGATCATGACGGTTAGGGCTGAACACAGTAGTAAAGGTACTGTCATTAAACCAAATTGGTTTTGTAGGGAGTGAAACATTTCCATAAGAGAATCCAATTAATATTTAATCCAATTTAAATCGAACAGGGATTTGTACGCGATGGGCAATGGCTTGACCATCAACTACGTGTGATGAAAATCGCCACCTTTGAATGGCTTTCAGTGCTGCTTCGTCTAATACAACTGTGCCTGATGAATGGACTAAGCTGTGTCTAACTTGCTTACCTTTCTCGTCAATCCAAACTTCGACAAGTACCTGACCTTCTAACCCACGTCGTTTAGCTATTCGTGGGTATTTAACTGGGCTGGGTCTTGTCGCAAAAGTCGGCTTACTCACCAGCTTGGGTGAGTTGTTTACGCCTGAGGCTATTTCTGATTTAGGCTGCTTTTTCTCTGGTTCTTTTTCTGAAACTGGCGATTTTTTCTCGACAATCGGTTGTTTTACTATTTGCTTCTCCACCTTTTCAACAGGCTTCGGTGGCATTTTCTTCGTTATTGGTTGGGTAGTTTTCTTCGGTTCAGGCTTTTGCTCCGGCTGTGTTTTCTTCACCAGTTTTTTTACTTCAGTTTCTTCTTTTACTGGTTGTGGTGCCGACTGTGGTATCGGTGGTGGCTCACTTACTGCTGGTGCTGACTGAGGAGTAGGGGCTGAAACTAAGTTGAGTGACACTTTGGTGGAGTCGACACCCATAGGCATAGCCATAACCATTTGGTTAGGTATTGCAGAAAGCAAAACACTGTGTAAAGCGACAGAAATTGCGCCAGCGATGACATATCTCTTAGTGTTCACGAGAAACCCCTAATCATGCACGAAAGTGCTACACGTTCTTGTTATTGAATGACTAATAGTTATTAAGTGCTTTGTTATTAATAACCGTAATCAAGAATGGTTCTCATTATCCACGTAATCGAAATAATATCAATTATCATTTGCAATATTATTTACAGGTGATTATGATTTAACGCAAATAATAGTGCTTCTCATTCTCTTATGGGCGGGAGTTCTTAACTGAGGTTGAAGAAGCACGACAACAAGGGCTAAGCCCATTAGAAAGTAGTCATGCACGTATGCTCAACGTGGCATCAGGTGATACCCAAGTGATTTGGGTATATTGGCGTGTTGCCAAATGATTTTTAGCCTGGTGGAAGACAAACTGGCAGTTGCGATACCAACTACAAAATAAATCGGTATTGCCCTGTTAAGGAGGAGCTAGTCAGGCTAGCTCAAAAGTTATAGATGAATGAACAGCAACCAATAAATCCTGAAATACTGACAGAAGATGTGATTGGTAAACATACTCCCGATCCGCTTCGTTATGCATTTGCTAACAAACGCTCAGCACATGCTGGTGGAATGAGTGCAATGGTCGCTGAAGATCAGCGCCAGATATTAGCGACAGATGCCTTGTCGGAGATACCTGAAGCTCCGAAAAGTCGTTGCCTTTATATTCATATTCCGTTTTGCCGTGTTCGTTGTACGTATTGCAACTTTTTTCAATACGCGTCTAGCCAAAAGCTGATTGAAGATTATTTCGAAGCCTTAATGGTTGAGCTTAAAACTAAAGCAGCAATGCCTTGGACTCAAGCAGCTCCTTTCCGTGCGGTATATGTTGGTGGTGGTACACCAACTGATTTAAGTGCTGAACAGATCATGCGTTTAGGCAAAATGGTTCGATCTCATTTCCCACTTGCGACCGATTGTGAAATTACGCTTGAGGGACGCATTAACCGTTTTGACGATCGGATGTTTGAATCGGCATTGGAGGGAGGGTTTAATCGATTTTCATTTGGTGTGCAGAGCTTTGATACCACGGTACGTCGCAAAGCCAAGCGACTAGATGATCGCGAACCAGTACTTGAGCGAATTCAGGCATTGAGTGTAACGAATGCTGCACCAATTGTTATCGATTTACTGTTTGGCCTTCCTTATCAAGATATGGCTGTGTGGCAGCAAGATTTAAATGATTTCCTTGATAGTGGCGCTCACGGTGTAGATTTATACCAGCTGATTGAGATGGGCGGGACGCCGATGAAGGGAATGGTTGAGAATGGTAAGCTGCCAGAGCCTGCCGATACGCCAGCGAAAGCATCGATGTTTGAATATGGTGTTAACTTTATGGCGAAACATCACCTACGCCGGTTAAGTGGTAACCATTGGGCAAGGGATAACCGCGAGCGCAGTATTTATAACAGTTTGGCGAAGACATCTGCTGAAGTTCTGCCATTAGGGGCTGGTGCAGGTGGTAACGTAGGTGGTTATGGGTTTATGCAGCACCGTACGCTTGATGCTTATATTGACTCTATCAAAAAGGGTGACTTGCCCTTAGCAATGATGACCCAATCATCACCGCAAGCTGCGCTTCATTCAGAAATTAAAGCAAGCTTTGACCGCGGGTTTTTGTCGGCTCGTGAGTTTGAGTATAAGTTTAAGCAAGATATTTTTGTTTTATGCATGCCGTTATTTAAAGCTTGGCAGAAAAATGGCTTAGTTAAAATTGAAGACGGTTATCTGTCATTGACTCTGGCTGGAACATTCTGGTCGGTTACGCTCGCTCAGTCGATGATCCAAGTCTTACAACAACATAATATGAACAAGATTGCTGCTTAGCAGTCCCCCGATTTAGAAATGTACACTGAAGTACTAGGAGATACATTGTGTTCGAGAAAATCTCATTTGATGCGCTGAAATCACAAGTTGCTGAACAGCTTGAAGCTGACCCAAAATTGCACGCTATGGCGGTTGCTGAAAGGCTGGGGGTAACAGAGGGGGAAGTGGTTATGGCATTTCCAGAAGATCTGGTTGTTGTCACTTCTGGTGATAAGGCGCAAGCGATCCTAGAAGATCTACCGAACTGGGGGCCTGTAACAACGATCGTTCATTCAATGAGCTCGATATTTGAAGTAAAAGCACCATTTCCAAAAGGCAAGGAAGCGCGTGGCTACTATAACTTAATGGGTAAAGATGGTGAGCTCCATGGTCACCTACGCTTAGACTTAGTGACGGACATTGCATTAGTTAGCAAGCCATTTATGGGGCAAGAAAGTTACTTCATTGGCTTCTTTGCGCAAGGTGGTGAGTGTGTATTTAAGGTCTACCTAGGTCGTGATAAAAAGCGTCAGTTATTCCCTGAGCAAATTGAAAAATTCAAGCAACTAAAACAAGCGTTCCACGGAGAAAAATAATAATGAGTAAAGTAAAGCAAGAGCGCCTTCAAAACCGTTTGGGCCCTGAAATTAAAGAGTTTCGTGAAGCTTGCCAAACTATTCAGTTGGCAACTGTAGATGCAGATGGTAAGCCTAATGTCAGCTATGCGCCTTTTGCATTGCTCGACGATGGTTACTATGTACTGATCAGTCAAATTGCAAAGCATGCCCGTAACTTGTTAGCGAACCCACAAGTGTCGTTGATGATGATTGAAGACGAAGCAACATCAAAAACGATTTATGCGCGTAAGCGCCTTACGTTTGAAGCCAATGTTGTGGTTGTAGAACGTGAAACAGGAAAATGGCTTGAAGCTGTTGCTTCATTAAAGGGGCGTTTTGGTGACATTATTGACGGGTTAAGTGGCTTAGAAGATTTTAAAATGTTCCGCTTTGAACCCACCCAAGGCTTGTTCGTGAAAGGCTTTGGGCAGGCTTTCCAAGTAAGTGGGGATGACTTAGTTGACTTTGTTCACTTACAAGAAGGCCATAAGCGCATTAAAGATGGCAGTGAAATAACAGAACCAACAGAAGAGCTGTAATGTCTATCGTATTAGCGTAAGCAAATACAGTAGTACAATAAAGCCCGCAATAGATTAAACAGCCTAGGGATGCTCACCTAGGCTGTTGTCGTTGTAAGGGTTCTGGCGGATAGTATTGATCGTGATCATCTTCTATTTTTTCATTACTTGATGAAGCAGAAATTCGTGTGATAATTAGACTAACGAAAACTATAAATGGATAAAGTTATGTCAGATGATACGAATAAGGGTGTTCGGTTCGCGTATATCGCTAGTTTTTTAACGCCTTTAACCTTGATGATCTCAGGTATTGTTGCGGTGATTTATTCAGCCTACAAACTTAATAAGTGCAATGATGAGCTTAGCTACAGTCATTACTACACCATAATTCGAACGTTCTTTTTGTTCTTTACTTTTTTTATCGTGTTAGGTGTAACTGCTGCGACGACGACAGGAATGATTGCAGGGGCAGAGTATTGGGTATACAGCCCTATATTACATAAAGTACTGCAAGCCATCCCTGTTGTGGGTCTTGTGATTGCGGCTTTGGCTATTGTTAAGTGGTTTCTTCAGCACATTAAAGGTATGAAGCTACTTAAAGCAAATCAGCCGATGGAGCTATAATTTAATTATTAATGTRAACAGTTGATTTTTGAAAGCCGGTGTTTATGCATCGGCTTTTTATTATTACGTTCAATTTAATACGATAACACTTATCGTATTAATCAATTTTTCTTACCGACTTACRAAAACAAATATCATTTTTATAGCTGTATTTAAAATGAATTATCAAAGACTGTTGCCAATTAGTT
>NZ_JAKJSI010000068.1:0-26682 GCF_050336695.1 Photobacterium minamisatsumaniensis
TTACTATTTCTTTTCAATATAATTGCCCTAGTCTGTTTGAATTTAATTTAGTTAAGTCGATGGCTCGCTTATATCTATCAAGGGATTAGGATGACTTCTTTAAATAATTTTTGTCCAAAAGCAGTTCATACTGATTGCTCTTAACTGCTGAGCACCTCTCAATTGGTAAATCATCATTACGTTACGCATAACGCTCATAATATAAATCATACTTGGCTACTTCTGATGTAAACCCGGTGGTGGTGACCTAGAAGACCGAAAATTTTTTATTTCGCACGCTGTGGCCTCGTATGCAGGATTTAATAGCTCAGAAGAACCTAGCGTCTTGACATTAAGACAGTAGTCCCCATTATGGTATACACACAATCCATTAATGAGGTATAGATCATGGCATCTATCAAAGAATCCGCAATAACTTACATTCGTTCTGACATTGATACATTACGTGACCAGTCAGAAGAGCAAGAAATTCGTGCATTTGTAAATAGAATACGTGGTGAAATCGGTCTTCTTATGACCACTAAAGTTATCACTATTGATGAAGCTCAATCTCTTGAGGAGGAAATGGGACAAGCTCGTAAACAAGCCGCACAAAAATTAGAAGTCTAGTATCCGATCTTTAAGTAAAGATACTCAATTCCTCCTTTTAATTGCGTTCTATCAACTCTTTGCAAATAGCATTTTTTGAACAGCCTTCTAAGAATGCTACTTGCCCAACTAGGGGATAAACTACAACGCTCTGATACCTGAAGAGCAGTAACCTCCTCCCCACACTTAATAGACTGAAACACTCTCAACTGCGTCTTACTCAACTTAACCAAGCCAACCTGATGCGGAGCAGCCCGAGCAGCACGAACCAAATTCGGGGCGATTGGGCCACTTTGAGCCAAATTATCCATATTTTTTATCATCCTCTGAGGTTTAGGATCGGATCACTTAAGGATCCAGTCGTGATAAGGCTTAGTGAAGGGTTGTTTCTGGAATTGAAATAGGTAATAACCAGTTGTGCCAGCAAGAATTTAGCCATTGATGGTACGTTTTGAGGGCATCTTTCTTCTGCAACTCCATATGAGTGTGAATATATGCCTGGTCAAGCTTGTCGCGAGCGTGATTCAGTAATGCCTCACAAACAATGTAATCGATGCCCAATTCAAGCCAGATTGTCCTCGCCCGCTTCCTTAGATCATGAGCTGACCACTTTCTTTTCGATATATCCCTCACCCATGCGCTCGCCGTGGTACTGTGGATCGGCTTTCGGCTTCGTTTAGACAGAGGGAACAACATCCCAGTTTGATATCCTTGCACAGCTTGCCACTCTTGGTATGAACGTAAGAGTTCAACCATGCCATCTGTTAGAGGATAGACAACAGGCTTACCGTTCTTGGTGTCTTCTGCGGGAATAGTCCAGCGCTTCTGAGTCAAATCGATGTATTCCCACTTGGCTTTTCTGGTTTCTCCTATCCGAGTACCGTGGGCAATGATTAAAGTAAGTAGCAACCGCTTATCTGGTTCCGCCTTTTGAATGGCCATCAGCGTTTCCGGAAGTTGATCAGTATTGAAACGGCAGCCTCGAACCTGCGCAGCAGATATAGAAAAGGTTTCACCGAAAAAGTCTTTGAACCGGACATCTGACATCGGGTTTACTGTGATTTTCTTCACCTTCTTTGCTGCAGAGTATGCCGTCTTCATCAAGTTAAAATTGGCACGTACATAGCTTAGAGAATAACCCTGTTGAAACATTGGCTGGATAAGCTGCTTGTCTACTGTTTGATGACACAGTTTCATGACGGGCCAACCCTCAAACATACACCTCACATGCTGTTCCGCCATGCTCTTAAGGTTCTGCAATCTCTGAGTTGTTGACCGATGTAATTTAAACTCCCGCTCAACATGCCAATTAATTAGCTGGTCAACTGTTTCAAACCCGCTGCATTCCGCTTTTTCTCCGGCCGCAATTCGTTGGGATCCAATACTCACTAAATCCATAATATGTCTCGCCTGAGTAGCTGGGTATTTGCCAATGCGGTGCCCGAACTGACTGCCATTTTTGTATTCCATTAACACCCAAGTACCACCTGTTCTAGCTTTGTTGAATTTCAAATATAGGGAACACCGAACATCTTTAAGTTGGCGAACGCGAGGATCTCGAAGGTGCTTTTTAATTTGAGCGTCCGATATTTTGAGGGAGATAGTTGAAGAGAATAAAGCTTGCTGATTAAGTCGAATATTACTTGATAACATCACTCACCTGTCAATGTCGCTTGAATAGTCATTCGTGTTGGTTGTAGCCCTTGGCCGGAGAAACTCACTTGGTCAATCGAGCAGTTTCCCTGAAATGCTCGAGGGAATGACTCGTCCATAATCACAATACCCTCGGCAAATGCGGTTGGATTTACCGGAGCATCTATCGTGATTTTCCGTCCCTGCCGTTGCAGTTTTCTAAGCTCAGTAGCACAGGTCTGCTCTGCTTCCACCTTGCTATTTTTGTCTTTACCAAGCCGCTTAAATGGAGAGTTCCCAAGCCTCACTTCCTTTCGACTACCATCGGAAGTTGAAAGGTAATGGGCACGAACTCCGTTAAAATCATTACGCCCATCAAGATCTGATGACACATTAATAAATGCAGGTCTTTGAGGGTCACTGCCCTGATAAAGTGACAGGGTAATGGATTGAATCGCTTTTCCTGAGGCGCTACGCTGCTCACCAATGGGAACAAATACAAATCGTCCTTCTGATGGCTTTGCAACTGCATCATACTGTTTCGCCAATCTATTTAAGAATGCTGGAGTGCTCTCTTCACACCTATCCAAATGCTCGATTACAATTTTTTGTAATCTCAGATGCACAAAAACAGAGAACCCATGAGGGGCAACACAGTCCGAGACCACCTGCCCCAAGGTTGTATTGTCCCAGCTCGCGGATTTTCGTTCTCGATAACCGGTTTCATCTGTAATCGCAAAAGGGGCCACAGTTAAAACCAACGTAATTTCTCGCGGGTGTAAGCTAATTGACCGTTTTGAAATTTGAAAATCATCACGGGGTACATCACCTAACATGACAGAGTACCGCTCTCCCTTCGGGGGAATGCCATCAATGTCATCCGAATTAATAACCAGAGTTAGGCTGTCACCCTCAGTCCCATTTCCATCTTTCAGGCGCCAAGACTTCAGTCGATTCAATATTAAATCCGCGCTTTTCCCTATCAAATTAATCATCATCAATCCCATGATTTAGTAACTTTTTTGAGTTTTGGTGCTGCTTTCACATCAGGTATAGTCACAACAGTATTTTGTTGGAACACCTCATTACGAACATGCGGATTAAGCTGGTAAAACGCCTGCTCTAGCTGATCGTTATCTTGCCCTGTGTGCCGATATAACAAATCAGTGATCAACTCACCGGCCTTCGCGGTTACCTTCATCCACGGTACTCCTTCAACTGAAGAGTAATATCAGTCACCATTGCCCGACCATCATGTACCAGCGATGACTTTCCTTCTTTAAGCTGTTGAATCGTCCAGCTTCCTAGGTTTCTCCCCTGCCCATCGCTCACTTGCTGGGGCTCATCGATAAACCCCCGAATATTCTCTACTGATTCATGGGCTCCGTATTGCAACCACTTCCCACTAATATCGATAGTCTCAAGTGGACGCCCAGTTTTTTCCGATCGAGCGTCATCAATCAAACCAACTTCAGAGAAGGCACCGAGTGACGTACGCTCGAATTTAGTGATGGGTGTTTTATCACCCACCGAAAACACAAACTCACCAATAACTAAATGATGCATAGACGAACCCTTAACAATTAAACCCTAACTATCTCGATCGATAGCGGCATAACCTAATTGAGTTGAAAGCGTGTTCTCACCCATCAGGTAAGAGAATTGCTGATCCATTTGGCGAGTGACTTCTTTCGCTATAACTTGCTCTTCTTGACCTTGAGCACCCGTGATTTGAATCTGAGGGGAAAACGTGACTTGAGGCTGTTGCCTTGCTTGCGCTTCTTTCTGTTGAACAGCATCAACTTTTGCTGCCGTTTTTTCAGGTGAGTCCAGTTTACGTCCAAACCAGCCACCCAACATCTCGCCGCCGATACCGCCACCAATAGAACCCAGCAAGCCACCGATAGCAGTACCAATGCCAGGCAAAACCATGGTACCAATTGCAGCACCTAAGGCACCGCCACCCAAAGATCCACTGATATCACCTAGAGCTTCACCACTTTGCTCCATATTACCTGTGGCAATACCTTCAGCAGCAGAGACCGCGTTCATCGTCAATCCTAGGGGTTTCAAAACTCGGGATAGACCAACTTTGCCCATGCTATCTGCCACATCGCCACCAATCTCGATAGCATCAGCCGCCATGGCACTCATAGGCATCATTGCAATCCCGGAGCCAGCCATCGCCAAGGCTGCACCTTTAGGTTGAACAAATCGGTTATCCAGAACCGAGCGAACTAAACCAGATAACCCTCGCCCCCGACGTTTACGACGTGAAGACCGCTCACCACGAGCCCCTCCACTGATACCGCTTTGTCTTGTCCCACGGCTCGAAGCTACTGCAGCATTAAGACTTCGCCACCGTTTAGCCGCCATTGCAGCAATTCTGCCACCTTCTTTAGTTTCCCTATTCAGTCCTTTACGGAACAAACGGGATTTATCCAAGGTATTACCAAAAATGAGCGAAGCGGCCTTGCCTGCCAATAGCACACCTTTAAGGCCAATGAACGCTGCTACACCAATTCCAACTGCGGCTGCAACACTTTGATTGGCCTCAGCAAAATCAGCTAGCATATCAACGCCTTTACCCAATGGCTCAAGCACCCAGTTCAATGCAGGTAATAACGCCGTTCCTATTACAACACTCAAACGGCTAACTTTATTAACGAACATATCCACGCCATTTTCAGACGTACTAACTCGGGTCTCATATTCTTTCTGGAGGGAGTCGATATGAACATCTTGCCCTTGCTTGGCAAGTTTCAACGCTTTGGTGAAGTTCTGAGTATTACCTGCAAGCGCAGCCACAGCCCCTTTAGCCTCTTCACCAAAAATCTGACTGATCAACGCACTTTGCTCTTCAATAGGCGCATCTTTAATAGCTTCCAGTACTTCCAATAAAGTGCCCGAAGCGTCTTGCTGCATAGAGCTGGCAATATCACCAGTGTCCAGACCCAATGCCATCATCGCTTTTTTCTGGGTGCCACTGGCAGTATCACCCAATGTCAGCCTCCCAGAAATGTTTTTAAGTGCCGTCGCTGTGCGTTCTTCGCCCATTCCCGTTGAAAGCATGGCTGAAGCTAGAGCCGCTGATTCATTTACAGAGAAACCTGCGGTTTTTGCAGTCGCACCTTCCCGAGACATTACCCCTGCAATATCTTTGGCTTTTGAGTTGGAGTTGTTAGATAAATGATTTGCAAGCCCAGCAAGACCTAGAGCTTCTTGTTGATCAAGACCCATCGCCGCCTTAAACACAGCAAGGGTTTCGCCTGCTTGTCCGGCTTCCATATCAAAGGCTACCCCCATCTTTGCCGAATCAAGAACAAAGCTTTTCAGCTCATTAATATCCTGAATCCCGCTCTGGCCACCAGCCGCAAGCATCGCATTGATATCATTGGCACTCATCGGCGTATCAGTCGAGGCTTTCAACGCCCAAGAACGTAACTGAGATGACTGCTCCGGCGTCATGTCCACGACTTTACTGACATCCGCGAATGAGCTTTCATTCTTCATGGCAGACCACATAGTGCCTGCCAATGGCGCTGCTGCCATGGCCAAGTTGGTTGCTTGACTACCTATTTCTCCAAGCTTTGTCTTTCTAGCATCAATACGGCCTTGGATCGTCTGCATTTCCTTAAGTCGCCTATTTTGCTTCTCAAGGGCCGCCGTTGATTTCTCAGTTTGGGATTCCAAACGCTTTTGTTCATTACCGAGCTTATCTGTACTGACACCTGCTTTTTTCAGCGCGTCACCTAAGCTCTGTAAGCGATTCTGTTGTTTCATTTGGCGTTCGGTTAGGGAATCAACTCTGCCTGATGCCTTTTTATAAGCCGCACCTAATTCCGTAGTTCGAACTTTGCCATGATGAATTGCAGCATTTAACGACTCAAGCCGTTTATTAGCTTCATTGAACTTCAGTTTGAGTTGTTGTGCCCCTTCACCTGAAGCCTTTTTCATCTGTTGGTTCAGACTTCGAATCTCTGCCTGAGTAATGCCATACTCACCACGTAAACGAGATGTCTTCTGCTTATTTTCTTCCATCTCGATACCAAGCGCATTCATAGACGCTTTAGCACCAGAAACTTGCTTAGCCAGTTTTGCTGCCCGGCTACTGGCAGAATCGAATCCTTTTACTTCCCGAAGTTGAGTATTGAGAGACTTCACCTCACTACGCTGCTCTTCCAGTGCGGCAGTCAACCGCTCGGTAGCCGTGGTGGTCGAAACAATATCCTTCGTGCCTTTAACAGTGGCATCAAGGACAAAACTAATCTTTTCGCTCATCGTTTCACCCCGAGCTTAGAGAGAATCAATTCATAACGCCGCATTGCCTGATCTTGCGGCCACTCACGTAGCTCGCTTTCAGAGGTATTACGGTGCATGGGGATTAAATCAATGAGTGCTTCTACGTCGTCGGGAGAAAGTAATCCCCCGACAGTTGAAAAAAAGCGCCGACCTGTGGCTTGATCGCCAAGTAGTCATTCAACGCCATGGCTTCCATATCCGGCTTATCGAGATTACAAACCACACTAAACATGAAATTCTCTCGCGCAGTATCTTCTGTGATCTCCGCTAGCGCTTCCGAATGCTTTACCTTAGGAACAACAAACTTAATACGTGAAATGCTCTCGTTTAAATCGTTGGCAAACGGAAATAGCAGCTCAAATTCAAAATCAGAACCACTCAACGGCTTCTCTTGAATTTCATCAGAGGGCTTTAGGATAAAAGCACGAATATCTTCATGTAACTGAGTAAAATCAGGTGCTGATAGCTCTTCAAATTCCTCAGTAGAAATATCAGTACAGGCAAGGATCATTGCTTTAAGCTGCTGAAAAAGTTCGGAAGGGATCAGCTCTTTGTCTACGCCAAAATTGACATAAGGAAGCTTTCGAAACTCACCGAGGGAGATAGGTTTAATATCAATTTCATGGTTACCATTTCGATTGTAGAAAGGTAGCTTAATGGTCTTTTTCATGGAAATTCCGATACAAAAAAAGCGCCCTAAGGCGCCTATCAACTAAAACGAGACACGATTACAGGCTAATACCCGCTTCGCCCATAAGATCAACACCGCCCACAATGGTTTTTCCGGTATTCACATTGATATCATGCACCACAGTGCCAGTATCACGCTGAGTATATGCCTTACAGGTACCTTCAATGGTAACGGTTGGCTTCTCGCCCATTTTTATAGGTTCTTTCTTAATCCCAGTAATTGGGCCATACATCGAATACTCTTCAACAAATGCAACGCCCTCGGTGCTCTTACCTTTCTCAGTTACATTCACCTGAGCATTTCCCATAGTGAACTTACCTAACGCTTTAGAGATCGCCCCATGTTCACCCCGTACCTTGATCGACCAACTCAACTTTTCAAGTCCAACGGTATCTTCCGACGCAACGAACGAACCCTCGTTATTGGCTAACTTGGCTTTAATTTCAGGCGGAGTGAAATCAACGATCTCATTCATCAAAGGCACAGATTCAACCTGAGCCTTAATTCGCATACGAATACGATCAGACATTTACCACCTCCTCAAGCCAAGCTGTAATCAGCCCATTATCAACACTCATCTCATACACCATGTGCTCATTCGGCGAGTAACGGCCATAGTTAACACACAAAAACCAACGACCAGATGTATAGTTCTCAATATTATTTTTGCTAGGATGCAGGAAAGCTTTGAAAACGGGGATCACCCCCTGTGCGACTAGGTCTTGCCCCCAGTTTGTCAACCGGTCAATCACCTGCTGCATGAACTCTTCAGTAAGTTGCTTACCCATCAGCGGTTGGCTGGTCTCTTCCAACTTACGCGCCATCAAATCTTCAAGACCAACATGAGAAATGAAACGTCCAGTATTCGTACGATTACCAATAATGGAATAACCGCCCATACGAGTACGCGCAATGGTCACAACACCGTGCTTATTAAGGAAATTAGCTTGCGTGGTTTTATCGTTGATTTTATACGACACATTACGAGCAGTTTCATCACATAGAGCCGAACGGTTTTGCGGACTGACCCAACCATCCACAGATGCCATCGCCGCCACCAGCGCAATAGAGGCAGGCATTAACAGCTGTGAACCGTCATAGGTTTTAAGGAACCAAGGGTCGATAATACTTATTTTATCTTCCCCTGTGCCTTCTGCCCCAAATTCAGCAGCAAACTCAGCCGCAGCCATATCGTTTAGGTTTGGCCCATCAAGAACCGGACGACAGCGAACATCACGCCCCATCAGTGCTAGCTTCTGACCAATAGGTTTAGAAGTAAAACCAGGCGCAGCAATAATGGTTGGCGTCTCAGGACAACCTTTCACCGTTTCAAGACCTTTGATTGCGCCCGTACCTGAATCGACACCGCCGATCACGTTAGCTTCTGTCGTCGCATCATCGGTATGATCTTGTACAACAGTCACATACAGGATGCACTTTACATATTCCAAGAGATAGCGAACCACATTCGGCAAGGTACCTTGGCGATCACCCTTACTGTCTAGAGCCATCATTGCATCGGCATAATTCCAAAGGCGGGTTGGCTCGTTATAAGCAATTGTCCCACGCTTATCGGGCGCAGTACCGACCAAGTGAACCACCTGCAGCGCAAGTGGGCCCATACTCGGTAACGGCTCAATGGTATTAACTTCAACACCGTTGAGCTCAAAATCTTGAATTGGTGCAAGGGCTGCCATTATTTGCTCACCTCTTGTTTAATTGATGTTGCTTGCTCAGGCTGACCAATCTTGCCGTTCTTCAGCAAAAATGACGTCTGCGCAAGCTTTAGGGAAATAGTTTTATCGGCTGGGTAATACCAGCGGCCATTAAGGCGAAAAGGTTTCAGGATCGGGAAATCCTGCACCCCAAGTTGTTTTTGGGTTGCCATAATTGTTCCTGCAGAAGGTTAATTAGACTAGATTTAGGTACAAAAAACCGCGAAAGCGGCAATTTCATTTATTTTTTTAAAGAATCACATTGAAGGGAGATTGAACTGCAGCCCGTGCTGTAGATCGATTTTGTTTAATCTCGTCAGGTATTGACTCACCAGTTTCCTGCTCTCGAATTACATACCAGTCAGTTTCTTTCAAGTAACGACGATAGTCACTATCTATATCATACTGTGCCCGCTCGCCCCCCAAATCATCCATTTCTCTCACAAAGTTGTTCATATTATCCCTCATGTTCCAGTAGTGGTTTATTAATAAACCCCCATTTACCTACAGGCACCTTACCGGCAACAACAGCAGGTAATGCGATTAAACAACTCGCACCAGGTTCAATATAAAAATGAGGAGCATGAGTATAGCTGGCACCTTTTATAACCATATTGCTTTGCACTACTCTCTCATGCCATTTGCCATCGACAGGAACAATGGCACTATCACCTTTATGCGAGAACCTAACATCACCAGATTCAGCTTTAATAAATACGCCAATACTGTGAGGCACACCAGTTAGGATTGGCCCTTGATAAATAGTATAAAAACTACCAGATTGGCTAGGTAACGCATTAGGCTCAGTCCGAATACGTAGAACAGCAAAATTAGGTCGATTATGTTGAGGCACATAACCAAAAATATCATTGAAAAACTGCTGAATGACTGGGTGTTTTTCAACGGCAGGAATTCCAGACTCTGATTGGGCAACGATTTCGCACTTGTGGTAATTAGAATTACGATTATGCCAACCATCCGGAGTACCAACAGTCCCAGGAGTTAATGTCCCATTTATTTTCAGTTCCTGATTTTTCGTAAGCCGATAGAATGGGAATTCTGATTGAATATTACTGAGTAGCTTTCGATATTCATCATCAGCATCATCAATCCGCTTATCAATCTCCCCAATCTTTCCATTCACCACCTTCGTCAAATCATTCGACGCTTCAACCAACGCGCCAATTTGTTGCTCAATACTCATATGCCTGATTTCCAATTATCGAATTAATGCCAGCCAACTCACCTTACTTTTCCAACTCATTCACCCTTAGCAGCAACTCAACATGACGAGCCATGTTGCCAACCTGTGCCGTTCCCATAATGGCGAGCTCTTCAGCTAGGAACAGGTTTATATTCTCAGCACCAAGTACCACGCTTACGCTATCCGTTGGCAATGGAGAAATATCGAGAGTGAACTTCTGCAACCAGCTCGCATTCGCTGACTTATAGGTGAGCAACGTATTTGGTATCGAATAAACAGCCAGTAACGTGCCAGACTCTAAAAAGAAACCGACCTCTCTAACCTCATATTCAAGACTGCCTTTAAATACGGCGCCCATGCGTAACTGAGTTGGGCTCAACTCTTCCCAATCAGTAATCAACTCTCGTTGCTTTTCGTTACTCAACTGAGCCTGATTAACGCTTGGCGTATAACTACGATCACCAGCTGCGATCCACTTAATTGCGCCTTTAATGCCTTGGTTCTTAGCACTTATCAGCTCAGCCAGTCCAGCTTTGGTGTACTGTACAGTCGGTGTACTCATGCAGTCGCTCCGGGATTCATTTCAGTAATAACCACCATTCGTGTCGCACCGCCCCAAAGAACAGAACCAACGCAAACTGGTGATGGTGGAAGCACCCCATTTACTGAATCGTCATGATGACTAATGCCTTTTTGAGCGATGCCTGAAAGTCGAAAACCTGAACTATTACCATGAGCAACAATGAGCTCAACCGTATCTCGTTCCGACTTAGTATGCTCAATACGCGACAGCATTCGCTCAACGCTTCGTTTGTTCGCTGGGTGATTACGCTTCCAAGCAATCACTTCAATGTGATAAGGCCCAGGCGGTATATCCATTTGATACCAAGGCTTCACCTCAATATCGCAATCAAGGGCATCCATCGCGACAGAAAGACCATGGCGAGTACCGGCTTTCCGGTGTATTTCAAAAGCTTTATCCGCCGTCTTTCGCTGCTGTTCTAAAGTATCTTCAGGACGCCAATCCATAACGCCACGCTCTGCGGCCAGCAAAGCGACAAATTCATCGGGGGTATACAGAGGTTGTTTAAGTTCAGGGAAAGGATCGGCAAGATGATTGATTGCCTGATGCCAAGCAAACTCAAGCGATTCCTCAATAACAGTACGATTCTCCGGCTGTACGGAGACAAATGGCTTACTCTGCGCGGACATCAATCACAACCTCCGTACAGTATGGCGCTTCATCCCAATCACAAACTACATCATGCGCGGGCTCATGCACCTTTGCTCGTTTGGCACCCAGCTCATAAAAGATATGCGCCACCTCTTCACGGTCCACAATAGCTTCTAGTCGATGAAGCCTCTCAGCAAGATCAACCGCAGCCTGCACTGCTTCTTCTTGTTGAACATGATTACCAGGCTGAGCGCCGGTATATAACGTAGCAACGATACGATAAGGCTTTGGAATAGCACTCTTGGTCGAGATTTCATCCGACTCCTGAGCAATATCATCACGCTGCAAATAATTCAGCGTTCGCGCCAACAGCGCAGAACTCGCACGGCCATCAGGGCTTTCCCGACTAAGTAACGCCACACAGACCTTACCCGAATTAGGCTCAATCATTTTTGGTCGCGCATCTTTGACAGGCATAGGCCGAGTGAGATTCTGAAACTCATACCGCATTTCAACGGCATCAGGTTCAGACTCAATCTTGATAACTGGCCGCTCATCCAGCGTCAGTGCATGGAATTTGTACCCCATATGAGTGCCCGTGGTATGAAATTGGTAAGGCGCCAAATCAAACCGTTGCAACAAGCTTTCATTAGATTCCATTACCGGAGGCTTAGGCGGAAACACCGAATCATCACCCGCCTCCATTACCTGCCGTTTTAGGCCATACTGCAACGCCAACAAATCCGCCATGTCCGATTCAGTAACGAACTTACGAAACATCTGTAAAGCTTGATGATTATGCTCTCGAATTTCAGCTATACGCTTTAACACAAATGCCTGAGTTACCTGCGCCAACAGCTCGGCATCATTATCAAACGCAGCCTGCAGCTCTACCGCCTTATCAGGATCACGCTCAGCACAATATCCAACAGCAAAGCCAATATATTCTTGAAGTAACGTTTCAAAGTCAGGGACCTGAAACGCCTTAGGAAGGTTCGAATTAGGTAAATTAGATGAACTCGTCATACACGTCCTTTTAGCTCAAGCGGCTTCCCATTCCATTCACCACTTACTCGCACATAGAAACCATTCTTACCGGATTCAGCTCGACACAGCTTAGCGGTAAATGACGTTAAGCCATTCGCCGGATTAGCCAGAGCTTCGAGAGTCAGGTTCTGCAAGATCATCGCTTCAGTTGGAGACTGAATGTTACCCAGCCTTTCAATGGCTCGATTACCAACAGTTCTGCGTTTAGCGCGGGAAGTAATAGAAGTCGTCAGTACACGTTCAAAACGGCACTGGAGAGCAGCCGTACCGTTAACCGTACGACCAGTTTGAGGATCGATTCCAATCATTGTTTTTGCGCCGGAATAGAAGTATCAGCCCCCGTTTCTGGGGATGAATGGCTATGGCCGTTGTAAATCTTACGGTCGGCCTGCATGGATCGCGTATGATCAACAACCTCACCGTGATTCTTAAAGCTCGGCGCATACCACTCAACGCCTCCTGGGTAATGCGCAGTCAGCTTACCGCTATCTAGGTCATAGCGTTCAATCATCCCATCGCCATAATCTGTCATCACTTCATGAGCTTCAGTCGTAGGACACGGGTACTGAGTAGAAGGTAGCCCCATCAGCGCAACCGCATTATTAAGGTTGTCACCGCTACCAAGGTTTATCAGCAAGCACTGCTCACCCACACTTGGACGCCGATAATGGCTCACCCGCCCAGCGCAATGAACAAAGAAAGGGATCCGCGTCGCTTTATTTAAACCGGAATTGACTGCAACGGTTGTTTTGTCCGCCTTTGAAACCACACCAAGACGAATAATATTCGCTGCCGCCCTACGGTTTTCTTCAAGCTCCTCACGTAAAGCGAGCACCTCTTCCTCAAGCGACCTTAGGCGTTTCATCAACTCCAGCATCATAATGGCTATTTCCCACAATCTGGTGCCAATCTTCGCCAACAGGCCCCATGTAAATTCGTTGTTTAATGGTGACAACTCGCAGCAACACACCGTTATCAGGATCGAACTTGCGGGGAAGATTCGAAATAAGTCGCGTATCTTCCACATCGTTAAAGCAACCGAACCGTTCATTCAACAATTCACGCTCAAGGCGAGTAGAAGCATCTAACGCTTCTAAATCGAAATCCCCAACTGCAGTTGGCACCTCAACCAGAAAACGAAGCTCAATTTCATGTAACTTACGGCCATCATTACCCGCGTGATTCACAGGTTCACTTTCACCAACCTGATAAGTAATCAGAGTATGAATCGGCTCTTTGGCCTCACGTCGATAAGCCGTATCGATATTGATGTTAAGGCGCTTTTCTAACGTGGATACAACCAATTTCACCCACTCGCTAGGCGCCCGAAAGAACAAATTTGAACTCATGATGAAAGTGCTCCTCGAACTTGCGGTTTAGCTCAGGTAAATAAGACTCAATAATCTCTTCAGACTGCTCAGAAATATCCACCGTCACCATCTTGATAGACTTCCTTGCTCGGCTCTGGCGCCGGAACACCAATAGCTGATCACTATCCATCGGAGAGATAAAAGCGCCCTTATAAAAGCGACGCCCAACCGTAACACCGTCACGACCTTGAACAGGCTTTCCCAACCGATGAACGCCAACTTCTCGTACACCTACCCAAAGCTTCGATGTTTGGCCACGCTTATAAACACGAAAACGTGTTTTCATCGCTTTTCCATCAATAGATAACTCGTACCCAAGGTCTGCCATCGACACCGCTCTTAGCCAACGATTAGTTTTCACCACCGCCCGCCGTGCAGCTTTGGTTAACTCTTCAGGTAACTGAGAGAACTTCTCTAACACACGAGTATCAAGCATCATCTGTGAATTCAGACCAGCCATGTTTTACCCCTGCAGATTCCAAGCTCATCAAGTATTCACGAGTGATCTGACTAGCCCCATCTCGCGCTGTTTCTAAAGCATTAGAATGAGTCAGCACATAACGCTTTCCCCCATCCATCAATGAGGCTAACGGCGGCAGCTCAGCATCAGTCAGAAGGCGTTTCACCTTATGGCCAGCCGAACCCGCCACCTTGCTCTCTATTACTTTGATATAACCCTGAACCGATTGCTGATTACCATCTGGCAGCATCACCACAATTGAACGACCAAAGCATCGTTGAAGAGAAGCCCGTACTAAATCCCGAGCGCCTTCAAACTGGCTAGCCCCCTCAAACTGACTAGCCATCACTAAACCAGTACGCCTGTTAGAAGCACACCATTATCAGTGAATACCCCAACAGGCACTTTCACCGAACCGTCAGCCGTTGGTGCTGTTTTTGTAAACTCACCAGCGTGATAATAAGCAGGTTCCGAGTCAAAAGACGGCGTATCTCCCGCCTTAATCGGCCCATCAAACAGCCCACGATGAGTACAACTCACCACCTGTCCTTCAGGCCCCGAATAATTGGGTACCACAATCAAAGAACCATATTTAACTGGCACATCTTTAGTAAAACCGCCAACAGGCGCTTTCAAATCAATCTTATTTCCGTCAGCAATACGCATCGTTATTACCTGTCCTATTAACTAATGAATATGTGAGTGATTAAGCGAATGTCGCTTTAGAAATACCGCGACGATCGACCATCTTCGATGCAAGATCGTAAGTTATGCGGAACTTAGCTCCATCACTGCTCCAGCCATCGCCAGTTTCTAACCAAGGGTCTTGCTCACCATCAAGGAAAGCCATCACAACCGAGTCGAAATGCTTACCTGTTAACGCAATCGCACCATTCACCTCAGCCATACGTGCCGTTTCAATCACCTTCTGGAACTTCTTATAAGCTGGGTTGAAAGTATCTGGCTTGCTTGCGGTATTCAGCACCGCTTCAAGGTAAGAAGCATGATCAGGGTTTGCCAGTAACACTTCGCCGCGAAGATCTAACGCATCACCACCCGATGACGTCGCCGTCGCAAATGACTTATGCAGCGCCATAATCAACGCTGAATAGTCACCTTTCGAAATACCCGTTTTCAGGTTGCCCCACTTAGAGCTTGTACCAGGAATATAAACAGACTTCCCATCACCCATTTCACCCGCGAGAATGGCGTTAAACATTAACTTGTCAGACAGGCGATAAGCCGACTGCATGAACTTACGGGGGATCTTCGAAACCAGTGCGATTTCATCATTGATGATTGCCTGACGGGTAAACGCTATTTCACGTCCAAACGTTGCCAGCTGAACTTTCTCACCGCTACCTTTAATGGTCGCCGCTTTGTATTCACCGTCTTCCGACACAGCCATCAAATCAGGCGCATCATTAATCAGCACCAAATCTGTTTCTTTAAAGTTCGGCAGGTTTTCCGTGTTAGCTAACTCACGCCAGAGCGGCGCACGTACCTTAGCTTCATCACGCATAACCGTACGAACACCTTCAGTAATAATGTCGGCGAAATCACCGCTGTTAAACGCTCTTGCCACCAGTTCATTCTTGTTACTGCAGAACTTGGCGTCTTTACCCACCGCAATTTCAGCCATATCCAGCAGTGTTTTCATGCGATATGGATTATCTTTCTCGACACTTTCGGTACCACAGCGAGAATTTAGCGCATTTTGCAGCGAATCTTTCGTGACATTACCGTTATCTACATGGATATGGGTATTCGTCAGCCCCGTCGATTCATTACCATCTTGGATATGATCAGCTTTCGCTTTATCCACGGAGCCTTGAGCTGAAAGCGTGCCTAAATTCTGCAGAATTTTCAGCGATGCTTTCTCTTCCGAGCAATCCATATCATTGAGCATTTCATCGCACAACTCATCACTCACCTTATGCTGAGCACACAGCGCACGAATCGCAGACTGGCGAGCGTTTTCTTTCTTCACTGCATTTTGCAGTACATCGTTATCAAGTGGTTTTGGCATATCGTCACTTACCTGTTGTGATTGTTCGCTGCCTGCCGCACTTGCGGCCAGCGATTGAGGTTCATTGTCTATAGAAGTGGAATCTAAAAGCGGGTCTTGTTCGGGCTTAGGTAAAGGGCTTTCTAACTGATTCAGCAAATCTTCCGGAGGATGTTTAAATGCTTTCGCTTGCAAATCATCGAGTGATACCCCCTTAAGGCTATTGGACAGGTTAACCGGATCGACAATCTCATCAATCAAGCCAAAATCCAGCGCTTCCTGCGCAGTAAACCAAGTCTCCTTAGCCATCGCGGCCAGCACATCTTCCAAAGGCTTACCGCAGCGCTCTACATAAGCATCAGCAATGGTTTGCTTCGCGTTCTTCAATTGGGTTAACGCACTATCCAACTCATCTTCACCGCCCCATGCGCCAATCGACGGGTTGTGAATCATCAGCTTTGCGTTTTCAGGCATCTTCACCACATCGCAAGCCATCAGAAAATAGCTTGAGATAGAAGCCACTAAGCCATCAACCACGCCTACGGTATTACCCTTGTGCGCTTTAATAGCGTTATACATCGCCAGCCCTTCATACACCGAGCCGCCATAGCTCTGAACACGAAACTCCGCATCTTGGCTACCCACAGCCTGCAGCGCACGTACCAAATCGATAGCTTCAATGTCATAACTGCCGATATCACCATGAACCCACACTTTAACCGGCTGATCTTCCCCCTGATTGCTCAGGGTGAACCATGATTTATTCATCTTCGGCATTCTTTGCCTCTCTGTTTTTGCTTTGGCCTGCTGGCTTATTACCGTCAGCGCCATGCTGGATCTTCGCCACAATGTTGTGGGCAGGGTCTGCCACACTCACAATCGCATCATCATTCATCGCTTTACGCTCAGCCTTAATCTCACGCCTGACTGATACAGGATTAAAATTACGTTCCCGCTGAAAGTGACTGAGAGACTGCAAACCCAAGCGGGTTCCTTTCTCTATACCAATCATCTCTTTGGCAGGATCAATCCACGGCATCACAGGTGCTTGATAAATCGCATTCAACAACGAATCAGAATTGACATCTTTGGGGACTTTTAGCTGACCAGATAAAATCGCCATCTCTAAAGCATGTCGGTATTGCGGACGAGTCCAGCTGGTTACAAACTTGCGTTGTAAGATCCGATAACGAGCAAAAGAGTCGATCAACTCCTGCCGTTGAGCCGAATAGCTCCCCGTGTAATGACGAGTCACGCTAGAGCAGTTCACACCCGAACCTGAAGCCGCTAAACGCATTTGAGAATCACGAAACGGACTACTCATCGCTTCACGCCGATTACTTTCAACCACACCAGCATCTTCACCAGGTGCTAATTCAAAGCTGTTCCCCATGCCAAGGAAAATATCGCCACCCCGATCAAAATCATCGTTAGCATCACCGCTACTGTCGCGTTTAATGAAATAGGCAAAGCGGCTAGCAATCTGCGCACTAATACGTTCAGATTGGTCGTAATCTTCCACATCAGAAATCAGGTCTAACACCGAGTGCAGTAACGTAACGCCTCGGTTTTGATGGAATCGCCGCGTAAACTTCAGGTGAGCAACAAAGCGCGCCTCAACCTCCGAGAACTCAAAGCCAAGCGCATCACGTTGAATCAGAACAGAAACGATCTGCCCTAGCTTATTCCGGCGAATACCTTCATACACGCCACGTTCAGGCTCACTGATATTCAGCGGCACGTAGTCCGGCTCAAAAGGCTGAACACCAAACGGCGTACCAGAGGGGTAAGTAATATCTGAGTGATGCCCCATGTAATAACGGGCAAACACTTCGCCATCACGTAACCAAGTTCGACAAGCCAGCCACTCGGTTTCTGCCCGAGACAGCTCACCATCGATATTTTGCTTAAGGGAAAACAGCTCAAACCATTCATTGATTTGACGAGCAAACTCCGTATGCACATTGCCATCGTTATCCAATGGCTGCGGCTCAATCATAATGCCGTTAGGCCCAACTACATTGGCACAAAACTCATCCAGAATAGCCGTCACCAACGGCGTGTTCTCATCCATATGGCGAGCGCGTTGGCGTAACGACTTAGCATCTTTGTTTAATTGATTGGCTTTACTGGTTGAGCGAGGATTACGTTTTTTAGTGTGAGGGTTAGCAGGTAGTGCAGCTTGATACTTGTTTATCAACGTTCGATTATATAACCGTTCCAGCCCAGCTTTGGGGCTGAAGTACCCCACCACACGGTCAGCAAGGTTGAATTTACTCAAGGTAATTCCTCCTGATTAAGCTTCTGCGGCCTCCCTGATTTTCTCGGGCAATTAATGCCTGTAAACGCTCAATTTCCCTTCGAACCGTCGCTAAACTGGCGAAAGTTAACTTTTCACCTTCAGCCGTTTCGACCGACTGCTGCATTAAAATTTTCTGCTCAGCATCCAAATACCACTGCAAGCGCTGGCGGTTAGTTGTTGTCATCCGTAAATGCCCCTTGAGTGGCTATATCTGCGTTTGGCTTGTCGTTCAAACTTCGGTTGTTGGTCTGCATCCACCACGTTGGTATTGAATTGCCATTCATCGGCCCAACCCGGTGGTTTCTGCCAGTTCAACTCATCGCCGCCCTTGTAATGCATACCCGCTTCGGCATAAACACATAAATCAAAAGCCTCGTTCGCGGCTTTATCTGGCTTCTTCCAGTCACCATTTTCATCAACAAACTCAGCGGTGAGTTCATCAAACCACTCACGTTGACACCACGTCGGTAAATGGAAATATCGGGAACCAAATTCAGCACGACAATAACTAGAAGACACACGGTGCTTTAATCGATTGGTATGAAGCAGTAATAGTGGAATTTCACCATGCGCATGTTTAGAACGTTTATCGGGATAGCTTTCTTTCACTAAGTCTTTTGGATCACGGCTGGCACCTTTTACCAAGCGGAACAAGTGAGACATACTCTGCCTCTTCAGGCGGTTATAAAATTGATAACTTAGCTCAGTCACCGACGTCGTTTTATTGCCATGTGTTTCGCCAGAACCACCAGAGTCACACAACGTCAGCAGCGGTTTCATCACACGGCCAGATTCGTCGGCCAACGGATAGGTTTTCTTAATAACCTGATCAATCAACAGATCCCAATCTTCGGCATACACTGCAGGGTTAATCCGGTCACCATTGCGGTGAGGTGCCGTTAATATCTCATAACGGTCGATAACCCAACGTTGCAAGCCTTCACCAAACACTTGAGCTTGCACCACAAAGCGAGGGTTCTTTCGCCCCCCCTGCACATCAATACTCATGATTAGGAATCGGCCACCTTCTGGTACCACACTTCGCGGGTAGTCTTCAGCCCGAGCCATCAACTCATGAGCACCAACATCCTGACTTTGGGACTGCAAAATATAGGGACGACCAATATCGACATTGAAGAAGCTTTTCAGCGCCTCTTCATCACCACTACTGTCATACTGGGTTTGTGCACTTAAATAGCGATACACCAACTTATCCCAACTCTGATAAGTGGCAACAACGCCTTCAAACCAAAATGTGGCCCACTTAGATTTACGAACCTGACTTTCGTCTTCGACAGCCTGACCATATTGATCAATGCCACCTTCACGAAACCACTGCCCATCTAAATTAAGCTTTCGCTTTTGTTTCTCTTCAATCCGGTACGTACAGCGAGGACACTCACAATAAGTCGAATTAGCCGCTTTCTGATGATCTTCATGGTCATCCCACTTCAACACCTCAAAGTGAGGAAGAAACCACGCTTCGCAATCAGGGCATTGCCAATAAAAACGGCGCCTGTCCCCTTGATTGTATAAAGACCCAATACCTGAACAAGGCTGGGATTCATGCGGTAATAATTGCGCTTCGGGTTTAGGCTGGCGAACAATACGCCCAGGGGATGATTCTGCCATTGCCATGCCAGATGATTTAGCATTCTGAACCCGTTTCAGCATCAGTTGAAACTTGCTTCCCTCTTCACCGACTGAATCATCAGCACGATCGTAATCGGTACAACCTGCATAACGATAAGTAGAAGCCGACAAACTGGTTTCAGTCGCTGAATCTAGCTTTAGCATCATGCCGTTCTTAAACTGTTTACTGGTTAGATTATCATCTGCCTTGCGGCCAGTGCGTAAATCTCGGATTGGCTTTGTTTTTGAAAAGCATCGGTCTAAATCGACCTTACTCATATCCACCGCTTTGGTTTTGGTGCTGTAGATCAACAGCATGTCACCCGGTGCTTGAGTAACGGCATAATTTATCCAACCTTCCACCATTGCCTTGGTTTTGCCCGAACGCGCAGGGCCAACCACAATCACCGCTTCATAAATTCGACGAGATAACGCATTCATCGGTTCGCTCATGTAAGGCGTCATCGCGCTAAGAA
The DNA here is from genome assembly GCF_050336695.1 of Photobacterium minamisatsumaniensis. Taxonomy (NCBI): domain Bacteria; kingdom Pseudomonadati; phylum Pseudomonadota; class Gammaproteobacteria; order Vibrionales; family Vibrionaceae; genus Photobacterium; species Photobacterium minamisatsumaniensis. The sequence continues at coordinate 20,602 of NZ_JAKJSI010000068.1, forward strand.
ACTTAGTGGTGTCCATACCATCAGAAATCCAGAGGTATTCATCAGCCGCTTCAGTAGGCGTTTTATCTGCGGGTAAACAAAGATGCGCCAAACTACGTCGAATGGCCGCTGCATCCGCATACTTATATTCGAATGTCATCATTCACCGCCTTCAAATCGAAATTCAATAAGCTTTCAATATTTTCAAGCTGCTCAGCGGTCGCATCGGGAATCGCCGTTTCAATTCGGTTAATCGCCCCATCAGCAAACTTCTTAATCGCGGCAATACTCTTGGCGATTTCATTTTCATAATCTTCCCGCTGAATAAGATCGCCCGTATCTTTCGATAAACTCAGTTTCTCTCGTTCAGCCTGAACAAAAGCGCGTAACTCAGCAGCGGTAGGAAACCCCATTAAATCTGGCGCGTCAGACTCTTTCACTGGCGCTTTGCATAAATACGGCGCCACCTGACACACATCGTAAAGCGGCGTATTACCTTTGAAGGCTACGGGCTCAATGCCTGCGGCTTTTAAGCGTTTTCGAACTGTCGAACGGTGAGATCCAAACTGTTCTAGCTCACTAGTATTCCATAATCGTTTTTCATTATTCATGGCTTCCTCGTGTTGGTAATACAGTGCTGCGGGTTGTCGTAACAACGCCGCAAGTTCTCGATGCGAGAAGCACACAACGAGAAATACATCAGCCAAACAGGATCACGCTTGACGGCCTCGCCCCAGGTCAATGGCGGCGATTGATAAGGTTGAGTACAAGGAAGTAAATACGCGGCAGGTGGTTTAATCAGTTTCACTTTGTATTGAGTGACCACTGACGGCGGTGTTGTAGTACACCCAACGGTCAGCACCAGGAATAAACAAATCAGCACAGTTCGCATTGGCAATATCCTTATCAATTTGTTGTTGTGCTTGCGATGCACGAGCCTGCCAACTTCGACGGACTAAATCTGCCTGTTCTGCGGCTTGCCGCTCACGTTCTGCCATGGCTTCAAAGTAAGCCACCGTTTGTTCCATTGATTGATTCACCGCGATTAGCTGTACAATCTTTTGCGACTTAACCTGTACATCAGCCTTAGATGCTTTTAAATCTCGCGATATAAAGCCGTTTTCTACAAACAGCACCACTGCAATCAGTACCAGCACCGCCAAACTAAAGGTCTTGAAACCAGAAAAGTTAAATTTACTGATAACCATTAAGGCAAATCCCCCGTTCACGTTCCCGACGCTTAACAATGCCCTTGCAGTTGCTGGCATCTACTCGACAGTCTTTACCGTTCACATACACCCAACGAGTAAACTCATTACAAGCTGCATCCAGTTCACCGGCTTTTAGTTTCTTCAGATAAGTAGAACGGCGAAAATTACCTGCCCCTAGGTTCATGACAAAGCTAACGGCCATGTCGAACTTGGGACCAGTGGTTAGCTGTACTTGCCCATTCACTACGTTTTCAGCAGCGGCAATATCATCAATAAACCATTGGCCGATTTCAGGTACTTCAGCCGTGTCGCCCTGCTTTACCCCTTGGGTATGACCAAGGCCGATAGTCCACACATTGGCGCTACACTGGTAAGCCGAACTTTTGCAACCTTCCAGCCCAGCCATAAACGCTAAACCATCTTCACTTGTTTTAAGTTCGTGATTGGTACCAGCAACAAAAGCCAGTACAGCAGCCACCGCACAACCTGCCGCGCCGCTAGTCGTCTTCCATTTGTTCATAGGCTTTTCTCACATCGGGGTGGTTTTGCAGGGCTTTGAGCATTCGGCGGCGATAGAGCCAGTTAATAACGGCGGTAAACAAGGTGGCAGTAATAGATACCACCACACCAATTTCATTGATGGATAAGCCAGATACCAAGCCGGTAAAACCCGCCCAGAGGTAGGCAAACCATCCGATCATCTTCTCTCTCATAGGCGAATTTCGGAGTCAAAAAAACCGCCAGAGTGGCGGTTAGAATTAGAGGTATGAAGCGCTAAAACGAAAAAACCCCGCCGAGATGGCGAGGTAATGCAATGTGATAAATATGCATCGTTTCAGGGTGAGTGTCAATAGTAAACCACAAAATATGGTAATGATAAGATATTTAAATTTATTAAACAGGCCACGGCCAATATTCAACTTTCTCTCTTTGCTCAAAATCTGAGAATAATAAGGTACTCTCACCGCTTCCCAATATTTCCCTTATATCTTTGGGGCCAACGTAAACCATAAATTTCAGCTTTATGGCTATATCTAAATCATCTGTTTTGATCTCATAAATATTTACTGATCCCGTGCTGGCCCCACACATATCTATATGATTCAACCCATCAGTTCCTTTTCGTTTACTGATCACATTTATTCCATTACCTGTCAGGGTTGCTTCCATCTCATCTAATGATATTTCCCCCTCAGGTGAACACTGTACTGTTCCATCATACTGATAAACATAAACAGTTTCTTTATCCCATATCCAAACACCATATTTGACTATAGAGGATTTTTGGTACTTAAATAACTCTCTCCACTGTTCATTTGAAATCTGATATGTATTAACTTGTCCCGTAGGAAAGATACAAGCACTTGGAATAACAAATGGCAACTGACGTTTCTCAGGTAAGTTTACCTTACCAACAATTCCTTCTAGTTGCTTCTGCATTTCTTCTAATGAGATCTCATTACCCATTCCGCATTGTAATGTCCCATCAAATTGATAGACTCGAACAACCATGCTATTTCCTCACTTGTCAACATACATCATGAGATAATAAACCCTATCAGGCACATGATATGTATAACAAGTAAGACATGAAAGACATGAAAGACATGAAAGACATAATAATCTATTATATATTTATCACACACGATAATCGGAGGTTGAATGACAAAAGCTTATGTACTTTACTCCAATGAAATTGACCGCATCTGGAATGATGAAGTCTCATTCCAGAGAATCCCTACAATTGGAGAAGATATATATATTGACAATAATACTAATGCTATGGTCATTAGAGTGGTTCACCTTTGGGATAGTAGTGGCCCTATTACTGCACTGATAACAAACTTATCAAAAAGTTAATTTATTGACAATAATAAATAAAACCAACCAGCATTTATTAATGTGACTACGGTTAATTATTTGTATATCATGTCATTTATTATTACTAACGAGCACAGAACCACTTTCGTAGCCTACTCTTTTTTCTAAGACCGAACCTCATCACTAGAAGTGATGAGGTATTTATCGCATTATTTTCTACCAGGGCCATGGCCAAGTTTCAATTTTTTTATCTAAATTCAAATCTGACACTGATAAAGTAGCTTCATCATTTCCTAATATTTCATTTATACTTTCAGGGCCAACGTATACCATAAATCTCAGCTTTATAGCGATGTCTAAATCACCGGTTTTTATTTCATAAATATTTACTGAGCCCGTGCTGGAACCACACATAGTTAGATGATTCATCCCATCAGTTCCTTTTCGTTTACTGATAACACTTACCCCACGATTAGTTAAAGTGGACTCCATATCATCTAATGTTATTTCTCCCTCAGTTGAACACTGTACTGTTCCATCATACTGATAAATATGGACAGTTTTTCTATCCCATACCCAAACACCGTATTTGACTAAAGAACCTTTTTGGTGATTGAATAACTCTCTCGACTGTTTATTTGAAATCAGATATGTATTAACTTGTCCCGTAGGAAGGCCACAAGCACTTAAAACATTAAATGGCAGATGACGTTTTTCAGGTGATGTCACCTTACCAACAAGCCTCTCTAGTTGCCCCTGCATTTCTTCTAATGAGATCTCATTTCCCATTCCGCATTGTAACGTCCCGTTCCACTGATAGACTCGAACTGCCATTGCCTTTACCTCACTTAATTAAATCATTTAAATATAGTATCCGTAATCAGATATGCAAAAAAGTATTAATAAATACATAACATGGCTATTTTGTTAAATTTACGAATAACTCCCAAAAATAACGACCAACTCATAACAATTTACTTTTCGGCCAATACTATTTATCATTGATAAACAGTAATAGTTAAAATTCTTTATAACGATATATTACAACCATTACAAATATCCATGAAAACTCTATATAAAAAATCGTAAATATTAAAACACCAATCTATTACTGTGAAATTGAAATAGTACATTTAAAGATTTCTTAACAATCGAGCGTTATTATCAATTAATAATAACCAACTTATCGTTCAATTAAATATTCTAACTACAAGTTATCAATAATTAGTTATTGTCTGTATCCTAATATAAACTTATACACACTTCCTTTGCCTTTATACTCAAATCCAACCACTTCAACCTTTCATCTTCTTCTGATTGAAAATATCATTATTTTACCATTCACCTTTCAATACAAATTCCATTAGACGACGAACACGACTTTACATTCATATTTTCAAGGTCTTCACATTCAGAAACTCTAAGGCTTATAGGTTCACTTTATTAAACGGCTTATTAAGTTTGCCGCTTATTATCATTGCATTCATTATTCCACCTCCAACACAACAATCTCTTCTCTATCCACCCTACACTGCAGCGCTAACACAGTTACCATTCTCTCTGGCCTAGTAACCACTCTACCAAACTCATTAAAGTGGGAAAAGTGATAGAAAAATGCTCAATCTTGATTACGATATTTATTTTACACCTTTACTTGAAAAAACCTTTCAATAAAAAAATCAAAATCATGTTCATAGTTATCATTGTTTTTTTGTTCAATTTCCACCTCGCTAATTTTATTATCTTGGTCGCTATCATGAATATATTTAATTATCGACTTTGGCAAAGGTGCTGAAATGCATGCAAGATAAATATCATCTTGTTCACAATTCCAATAAAAATACATTCTATGCTTTGAGTGTGGAAACATAGTTTTAGATGTGGAATGAGAGTGGTAATAATCACAACCTACAGGCTTTATATGTATTTGCTGAAGTTCACATACTCGACTAAGTCTATATTCATTACTACCTTGGATTACCGAAGCTATTTTTAATGGATAACCATTCCAATCAAGAGTATGTGTTTCAGTTGTATTATTTTCAATTGTTATAGTGAAAAACACAGGGATTGATTTATCATCTACAGGGTTCCCCACATCAATATCTATATCCCCATAAAATCCAGACTTTTTATTTAACTCTCTTTCTAACTTTATGGCTTCAGATCTAGATTTATCCAACTCTCTACTACTATATATTTTAAAAACTGCCCATGCCCCACCGAATAATGTAGCTAATGTAATTGCAATCGCTTGTACACCTTGGGCTATAAGCCTAAAAGTTTCAGCATCCATATCAAATTACCAATTTACTAAATTTACATTAAGTTATAATCACTACTCAGTAATACTAAATGGCTTTGAGAAAAATAAACTAAACTGTGTATTATCATCCTCATCATTCCAACCAATACTTACCCCACCTTGTAAATCATTACTTTCCATTACGCTATATAAGTAGACGGGAATTTTTATACCTGTTCTATTCTTTTCAAAATCTCTACTTATTAGTGTTGATATTGCAAATTGATCATTTTTACCTAAATATGATTTCCATTCTAAATAACCTATCTGAGATTTTATATCTTTAGGCTCCCCAACTGGTGAAGATTGGCAGTTAACTGCTCCTTCAATAGATTCATTGGGTAAACAGATATTTTGCACCGCACTACCCTGCCATCTATCTTCAAAACGATATCCAATATTATATCGATTAAAAGAGTCTGAGATAAACCCATAACTTGCGTCAATAGAATAGGATGTCTTTGAGTCTGATTTGGATTCAAATGTTTCATCTTCTAACCATTTAAACTCTTGCTCTGCAGCGCTTAGTGATAAGCCGAAAATATGTGAAACCAACTTTGGATTTATTTTTCCAATTAAATCACAGCCCCCTTCATTATTGTTATACTCAACTTTATCTTGATATACTTTACACTCCTCTTTTTCTACAGAAGCAAGTTTCTCTTCAAATTTTTCTCCATGTTTTTTTTCAAACTTTTCTTTAAATTTTTCTCCATCATTTTCACCATATTTTTCTTCAAGTTTTTCTTCATATTCTTTTATAAG
>NZ_JAKJSI010000069.1:0-20420 GCF_050336695.1 Photobacterium minamisatsumaniensis
GTAAAAGGCTGACGGTTTACCATGCTGATTAATGTATTCACGTGTCGCGGCCATGTAATCGAAGGCTGATTCCGTTTCACTAAAACGCAGGTTCATCAAACGGCCAGTGGCATCATCAATGTAAACGAGCAAACAACACTTATCGCTGCGACCTTCAAACCAATCATGATGGGAGCCGTCGATTTGGATTAATTCACCCAGACAATCCCGGCGGTGACGAGGCTGGTAAATCCGAGGTTTGCGTTTCACGTAAGGTACCCACAAACCATCTGCAATCATCCATTGCCGGAGGGTTTCAACGGCAACGTGGATACCATGAAGCTCCGTCAGTTTTTCGTGAGCGAGTGTCGGGCCAAAGTCAGCATACTGCTGATGGAGCAATGCCAGTGTTTGTAATTTTAGTTTGTCATCATGACGGTGGTTGCCAGGCTGACCGCGCTTACGTGAAATTAAACCCGCAGAGCCCAATTCAGTGAAACGTCGGGCCAATCGATAAACTTGGCGTGTGCTCAGTTTTAGCAAACGGGCCGCTTCAACACCAGTGATCCGTTTATCACAGATATCTTGGACGAGCTTGATTCTCATTAATTCATTGTCAGTCATGGTCAATAACATCCACAGGCTCCAAACACGGCAAAACAAAGGTGCTTAGAGGCTAGTTCAACATGACATTTCAATCTGGCTCAAACATGACACTTCTAATTAGTTCCTACACCCTCAGTACGCATTATGTATATTATGTTAAATAGTGTTTGGATGAGTCTATATTTCATATCTATTTGATACCCCATCACTTTCCATTGTATTGTTAGGTTCGTTAATGACTAAAGCTATTTAACAGTATTGGCTATTTACCATAAAATAGGTAATTAGCACTTCTTTGAAGTATTGCTGCAAATGGTCAGTTTGCCTGATACTTCAAACATAGTGCTAATTACAGGCTTGGTAAACCAAGCCTAAAAAAACGCAGAGCTATATTATAGCTCTGCGTTTTTCTCATAATGAAACAGCCACTCTTTCACTTGCTATCAAAGCTTGGTACTTGGTTAACACAGTATCAAGCTCAGCGGCTCTTATTGGTTTTGCAACAAAGTCATTCATGCCGGCTTTGAAATACTCAATTTGATCGGGCTGCATAACGTTCGCGGTTAAAGCAATAATTGGAATTGTATTTCCTTCGGCTCTTAAGATCTTCGTTGCCTTTAAGCCATCCATTACTGGCATCGAGATATCCATCAATATAATGTCATATTGAACATCATCTGCTTTTATCATCTCAATGGCTTCTTTACCATTGTTTGCAATGGATACTTGGTGGCCTCGCTTTTCCAACATCAGTCTGGCGACAAGTTGATTTGTTGAACTATCTTCTGCAACTAATATTTGTAATGGCAAAATATTTTCATAATGTGCGATTTGCACTTCAGGTTGTTTCGTTGTTTCTGTTGGTTCAATGATGGGAATATCAACGCAAAAACAACTGCCAATACCCAGCTCACTACTGAGGTGTATTTTACCATTCATTTTAGAAATTAAATGCTGGCTAATGGCGAGTCCCAATCCCGTACCGCCATATTTTCTCGTAATGCTACCATCGGCTTGAATGAATGGATTAAACAGTAGTTGCTGTGCTTCTTTAGAAATGCCAATGCCAGTATCAATAACCGAAAGTTTTAATATGTCGCCATTACGGCGAACATTAACAGAAACATGGCCTTTCTTAGTGAATTTAATTGCGTTACCAACAAGGTTAAACAACACTTGAGAAATACGGTTTTTATCACCAATGATTAACCGAGGTACATCAGCGTCAATGGTTGTTTGTAACGTAATGCCTTTTTTAAGTGCTTGTTCTTGAAGCTGTGTAATGACGAGATCAATGCTGTCTGTTAATCGCATCTCAGCATTAAACAACTCAAAGTTACCAGATTCTATACGCGACAAATCAAGGATATCATTAATAATAGTCAGCAATAATTGAGCTGATTGATCCATCTGATTTACCCAAGACATCTGCTCCAATGAAAGACCCGAAGTCGCTAAAGTATCCATTAAGCCAAGTACAGCATTTAATGGTGTGCGAATTTCATGGCTCATCATAGCTAAAAATTCTGACTTTGCTTTATTCGCGGATTCTGCTTGTTTACGTGCTTCTTGCAATTCAAACAATCGCTTTTTGCGGTTAGATATATCTTTTGCAGTACCGCGATAACCCAGTAAATGCCCGTGTTTATTAAAATACGGTGTACCACTAAAGCTAATCCACAACCCGCCTTCACTTTCAGGAAGTTGCCACTCTAGGTCTTCAAAATGACGATTTTCTGCAAAAATAGCTCTTAATTTGGTTTGAAGTTCTTCTTTTTCAATAAAAACATCAAAGATATTATCGGTATCGACAATATGGTTGGCAAGATTAGGCGATGAAATATAAGTGAAACGATAATCGGTATCAACTTCCCAAAACCAATCTCCCACTGTTTTAGCAAAATCTTTAAAGCGCAGTTGGCTGTGGGTCAATTCTTGAGTTCGAGCGGTAACCAATGACTGTAAACGTTCGCGGTAATCAATATCGATAATTGCCCGTTCAAGTAACGGTCTAAAACGCTCTAACACACGGCGGCATTTAGGAGTGAACTGCCCTTTATCGGAATTGAAAAACAATAATAACGCATCGCCTGAACTAACTTTCACTCCTGTTAACAACACGGACTTACAGTAGTGCATCATTTCTTCTGGTAAATTTTGAAACTCGTAAACCTGGCGAGGATCAAACAAGGCAATGCTTTCACCATTCATTGAGCGAATAAAGGTATTACCAATAGACCAAACGCTCGATTCAAAATATCGACAGGTGGTGACCAACTCTTGTAATGGCGAAGTTTCGTCTTCCCTTGTTAAGACCAGTGCATGTTCAAAGCCGATATACTTCCTTAATACAGAGAGTAAGCTATTGAATACTTGGCGCTTATTATTCGCTCCAGCCATAGCAGACATGCCCGCAAGAATAGCGGTATTTTCATCTCTTAGCTGCTTCTCTCGTTCTTGGCTTCGTAAGAGCTCAAGTAACGTTTCTTGTAGCTTTTCAGACTCATATCTGGGCATGGTTTAATCTCTATGGAAAAGAACGGCGGAAATCATAAGGTTGCCATGGGCATTTTCACCGCCAATAAACTGCCCTTGCTCACCAAATGTAAATGGACAAACAAAAGGAGCATGGTGCATGGCTTTATTCACATATTGAGCGACTTCTTCCATGCGCTCTTGAACTCGTAACATACAACCAGCGCAATAAATGGTGATGCCTCCGATGGGATCAAGCTCTCTGCTATTACTACCAATATCGAAAGCAGAGTCAATTACCCTGCCCGCTCTTGATATCAACCGCTCTTCTGTACCAGCCATAAAGAATAAGGTCTCTCCTTCTTCAATGGTTGAAAACAGTTCTATGCCGCCCTTTTTCGTCACCTTAAGTGGGTGCGAAAGCTTAAAGTAAGGAAGTTCATGAACGGTACCAGCTATACGGCCGAGTGGATTCAAATTGCTTTTTGAGACAATACTATTTTGATCGGTCAGCTTTTGCCCTATCCAAGCTTGATACACATCAATTGCAGGTTTTCCATCGAGTTCAACCAGTTCACGGCCAATCACTTTTGTGGCGACAGCACTCAGCCCCGTACTGGCATAGCCAGAGTGGAATGAATAGCTGATATTACAAGATGGATAGAAAACACTGATACCAACACCATTCACACAACGTTGTTCATGCGTGAATATTTTCCAATTGCCCTGAACTAAATCATCAGCAGCACTGCCGCCAATTATAGGCACTGAAATACCGAGTTCATCTTCAATGCCTTGAATTATTTCTTCTTCATTTCCAGGGCTAGCATGAAGTAATATTAATGACGGTAATTCTCCAGAGCGGCCACTACTAGAAATCGCCTTCAATAATGCTTGCTGTGCCATGGCATAGTAAGACTGATGAGTCGACACAATCGCACTGCCATAGGCACCGTTGTAATCACTAATTGCCCATAAAGCAACGCCGCTACCTCGGTTGTAGCCTTCATCCGTCATCACGCCTTGGCATGAGGAGCAACCTAATACTTGCGCGCTGGGGAATGCTTCAACAAGGGCTTGTTGGAATATGCTCTCATCATGATGTTCTGAGAAGTACGCCAGTACAAGCTTGGGGTTTGATACTTTCAGTGATAACTGCTTAATAGCAGCTTCTATAGCTTCTTTTTCTATCGGGGCTGCCGAAAAACTTGTTGCGATTTCCATCGTGAGTATATTTATAATTATCTGTTGGGCAATAATAGACATTATTCACACTCTAATCAGCAACATATACATTTTTTTTGTAAATAGAATTAAAATTGTTATTTTAGTGGTCGTTAATTCACCATATACATTTCTGGTAGGGCAATACGGAATCATGGCCAACAAAGTAGTACTCGTCACTGGCGGCGCAAAAGGGATAGGAAAAGGAATTGCAAACCATCTTGCTTCAGAGGCGGTCGTGATTGCCGTCGATATTGATAGAGATGCAGGTTTTGATCTTGTAGCAGAAAACCCATTAATCAGATTTAAACATGCCGATGTTACTAAAGAACAAGAAGTAATAGCACTTATAAGTGAGATAGACGATCAATTTGGCCGATTAGATGCGATTATTAACAATGCTGCTATTGCTAACCCTTACAATCCTCCTCTTGAGGAGTTAGATCTTCATCAGTGGCATCAAGTTTTATCTGTCAATTTAACCGCGCCAATTATTGTGTCGAAGTATAGTCTTCCACTACTTAAAAAATCACGAGGCTCTATCATTAATATCAGCTCTACCCGTGCGTTGCAGTCTGAACCCAACACCGAAGCGTATAGTGCTTCAAAAGGTGGGCTGGCTGCCCTTACTCATTCCTTAGCCGCTAGCCTTGCTCCCAATGTGAATGTTAATTGTATTTCTCCGGGGTGGATTGATACAACAAACTTGCCACTTCGAGATATTGATCACCAACAACACTTTAGTGGCCGTGTTGGAAAGGTTGATGATATTGCTTCCATGGTCAGCTATTTGATATCAGATTCTGCCCGCTTTATTTCAGGGCAAAATTTTGTCATTGATGGCGGTATGTCGAAAAAAATGATTTATCAAAACTAAGAAAAAAGTGGGGTTGAATTATCAACCCCATCTAAATCACAAAGTTTGAAACTAACTGGCTGCTTTAATTCATTTTTTGACGACAAAGCTCGCAATAATACTTGTATCACCTTGCTTAATAGTAATATTCCAATTCATTTCGTCATGAATACAATCCGGAACAGTAAATTCCCCCGCCCAACCTGATGCTGTTTTATTAAACAATACAGGTATTAATCCCATGTACATATCAACACCTTCAACAGTCGCCGAAGGTTTAACATCTGTGTTATTAATTTGTAGTATTAATTCACTTTCCGCTTTGGCTGGATACGGGGTTAATGCGATATCCATTACCTTTTTACCCTCAGAATCTAAGCAACCATCTGCAGATAAAGTGCAGGTAATTGCAGTCGTTGTTTCTGATATTGAATTGTCATAGGTAACTGTTCTCCATACAAAAGCGGTGATTAATACCGCCATAAGGAAGAGAATCTGGATTAATCTGCCCTTCGTAAGCTTTTCTGCTGCCATGATTTACCGTGCCTCTCGTGTTACAGAGGTCAAAGTTTTCACATAAATGTTGCTTAACCGTAAACATCGTGTGGTCTTGACTCTGTCAATCACATGTTAACTAAAGTAATATGTCCGCTGAAAATGCCACTTTTACAACAAAATAGCAATTTAATTGCTGAGCTGGTTAAAAAACCAACAGAGTGATTTTTGAAGCTTTGGGTGGCATTGCGACAACTTGTTGTTCGCACAAGGAAAGAGTGTAGTTGAACAATTAAAATTGGAAGCATGCAACATGAGCCAAGTAAAGCAGCTTGAACAAAACTACAACTATACGGTCGTCCGTCAATTCACCCTAGCTACCATACTATGGGGAATTGTTGGAATGAGCGTTGGTGTATTAATTGCCGCTCAGCTGGTGTGGCCAGCGCTAAACTTTGATACCCCTTGGTTGACTTACAGCCGTCTGCGTCCACTGCATACTAATGCAGTTATTTTCGCATTTGGTACTAGTGCACTATTTGCTACGTCTTATTACGTAGTACAGCGTACTTGTCAAACAAGGCTTTTCGGTGGGAAGTTAGCTGCGTTCACCTTTTGGGGTTGGCAAGCCATAATTCTATCCGCGGCAATTACATTGCCAATGGGTTGGACTACCGGTAAAGAGTATGCAGAACTGGAGTGGCCGATTGGTATAGCCATTGCTGTTGTCTGGATAGCCTATGCCATTGTCTTCTTCGGTACGATGATCAAAAGAAACACATCACATATTTATGTGGCGAACTGGTTCTTTGGTGCCTTCATACTAACAGTAGCAGTCCTTCATATCGTCAATAACCTTGCGATTCCTGTTTCGATGAGTAAATCATATTCAATTTACTCTGGTGCAGTCGATGCAATGGTTCAGTGGTGGTATGGACACAATGCAGTAGGTTTCCTTCTTACTGCTGGCTTCCTTGGGATGATGTACTACTTTGTACCTAAGCAAGCAGGTCGACCTGTTTATTCTTACCGTTTATCAATTGTTCACTTCTGGGCATTGATTTCGTTATATATTTGGGCTGGCCCACACCACCTACACTATACCGCACTACCAGATTGGACTCAGTCTTTAGGTATGGTGATGTCACTGGTTCTATTCGCACCATCCTGGGGTGGTATGATTAACGGAATCATGACGCTTTCGGGTGCGTGGCACAAACTTCGATATGACCCAATCCTTCGTTTCTTAGTGGTTTCATTGTCTTTCTACGGTATGTCTACGTTTGAAGGCCCAATGATGGCAATTAAGACCGTTAACGCCCTATCCCATTATACTGACTGGACTATCGGTCACGTACACTCTGGTGCATTAGGTTGGGTTGCGATGGTTTCTATCGGTGCAATTTATCACCTAATTCCTAAACTATTCGGCCAAGAACGTATGTATTCAATTCGATTGATCAACGTTCACTTCTGGTTAGCAACAATCGGTACTGTACTGTACATCGTTGCAATGTGGATTTCAGGTGTAATGCAAGGTTTGATGTGGCGTGCGGTAAATACCGACGGTACGTTGACTTACAGTTTTGTTGAGTCACTACAAGCATCTTACCCATTCTACTTTGTTCGCTTTATTGGCGGCTTAATCTTCCTGTCTGGTATGTTCTTACTTGCGTACAACACGTATAAGACCATCTCAGCACCGAAAGAAAGCCTAAAAGCCACAGAGCAACCAGCATAGGAGTTCCGACAATGGCAAAGAATCGTCATGAAATTGTAGAAAAAAATGTCGGCCTTCTAGCGATCCTAATCATTATTGCGATTAGCTTCGGTGCGTTGGTTGAAATTACCCCGTTATTATATCAAGACCAAACAACCGAGCCTGTAGACAACCTGCGTCCGTATACAGCTTTGGAAATGGAAGGTCGCGATATTTACATCCGTGAAGGCTGTAACGTCTGTCATAGCCAGATGATCCGTCCTTTCCGCTCTGAAACCGAGCGTTACGGTCACTATTCATTGGCGGGTGAAAGTGTTTGGGAGCACCCATTCCTATGGGGTTCTAAACGTACAGGTCCGGATCTAGCGCGTGTTGGTGGTCGTTATTCTGATGACTGGCACCGAGTTCACCTTCGAGACCCACGCGCAGTAGTTCCTGAATCAAATATGCCGGGCTTCCCTTGGCTAGAAGAGAACGTACTTGATGGTAAGTTAACTTCTAAAAAACTCGCAATTTTCAAAAATAACTTTGGTGTGCCATACACTGATGAACAAGTAGAAAATGCAGGTGCGGAAGTAAAAGGTAAGACTGAAATGGATGCAGTTATTGCTTACCTTCAGTCTCTTGGTCATGCGATGAGATAAGGAGGTACCATGGATATTGGAACCATTCATAGTATTTGGACTGTTGTGCTGTTCACTAGTTTTATCGGTATTGTCGTGTGGGCATACAGTAAGCGTCAGAAGTCGCGTTTCGATGAAGCAGCTAATCTGGTTTTTGCTGATGAAGATAAAGATGTGGCAACCCGCGATAACGACAGGAGCAAGGAAGCATGACTACGTTTTGGAGTCTATGGATAACAATCATCACCATTGGTACCTTGGTCGGTATTGCTGCTCTACTTGTTTGGTGTAGTAAAGACAAAATGGGTGTCGAAGAAGGTGAAGACATGGGTCACGAATACGACGGTATTCGTGAATACAATAATCCACTACCTAAGTGGTGGTCTTACATGTTTTGGGCCACTCTAGTTTTCGGAGTGGTTTACCTGATTCTTTACCCAGGTTTAGGTAACTTTCAGGGAGTATTAGGTTGGCAGAGTTCTGATCAAACCGTACGTTCAATGGATGAATCTAAAGCATCAATTGCTGCAGCCCATCAAGAAAAGCGTCTTGATCAATATGCTCGAGAGCTAGATGATGCTAATTCAAGGTTTGGTGAAACATTCAAACGCCTTGCTTATGACGAATCAGGTTCAAACCTTCGCCCTATCACTGAAATTGCTGGTAATTCTGAAGCCATTAAAGTTGGTCAACGTTTGTTCATTCAAAACTGTGCTCAATGTCATGGTTCAGATGCGCGAGGCCAGCTTGGCTACCCTAACTTAACGGATGATGCTTGGTTGTACGGCGGTGAAGCTGAAACAATCAAAACGACCATTATGCAAGGTCGCCAAGGTGTAATGCCAGGCTGGGTTGATTCACTAGGTGAAGATGGTGTAACGGACGTTGCAAGTTACGTTCTTAGCCTTTCAGGCCGAAAGGTTAACGTTAAAGAAGCGGCTTCGGGTAAACAAAAATTTGTCGTTTGTGCCGCTTGTCATGGTACAGATGGTAAAGGTAACCCTGCTTTCGGGGCGCCAGACCTAACCGATAATACATGGTTATACGGTGGTTCACGACGTGATGTTGAAGCGACGATTACACATGGTCGTCAAGGCGTAATGCCAGCATGGAAAGACATTCTTGGAGAAGAAAAAATCCAAGTGATATCAGCCTATGTTTGGAACCTGAGCAACAACACTGATAATTAACAAAGTGAATTATATTAAGTTACATTTAACACTGTAAATTAGTATTAAATACTGAGACTTAACACCTAGCCCCTGTTATCTTCAGGGGCTAACTTTTCCAAAGTTCAAAGGTAATCAATATGGGTAAACCATGGTATAAGCAGTTTTGGCCTTGGTTCGTTTTTGCCATCCCTGCAACATCGATTGTCTATAGTTTGACAATTGTTTATATCTTCTCTCAAAACCAAGTTGACCTCGTTGCTGAAGATTATTACAAGAAAGGTAAAGCAATAAACCTTGATTTATCACGCCTTCGAGTCGCAGATGCACTTGACCTAAAAGCACAGATTTCTGTCGATAGCGATAATATTGAGGTTAATTTCAATAAAGGTGATCTGGAAAGTAATCCAAACTTGCGTGTCACATTCACTCACCGTACTCTACCTGATCAAGACTTTACGCAAATGGTCAGTGGCGATCTTTCTGGTAATTATCGCTTTAATTCGGCAGTGGCACTTACAGGGCCTTGGTTTGTTGAACTTGAACCATTTGATGGCGACTGGATGTTACAAGGGCGAGTAAACCTACCAACATCCGACCCGATTTCGTTATACGGGCAGATTAAGGAATGACAAAAGACTGTTATCACTGCGGCGACCCTGTTCCACAGGGTTGTCAGCACCATGTAGAAATACTGGGTAAAATTCGCGACATGTGTTGCCCAGGCTGTGAAGCCGTTGCAGAGACTATTGTTGAAAGCGGCTTAACGTCTTATTATGAATACCGAACTGCGCCAGCTGAAAAAGCGGAGTTAGTTCCACAGCAGTTACAATCCCTACTCCTTTATGATCATGAAGAGATTCAACAAGAATTTGTTCGTGAAACTGAAAATAGTAAAGAGGCATCTCTGTCACTTGATGGTGTTTCTTGTGCTGCCTGTGCCTGGCTGATTGAAAAGCAACTTCTACGTGAAGACGGTGTGATTTCTATTCGAGTGAATACGACAACCCACCGTGCTCTCCTTTCATGGGATCCAGAAAAAGCCAAACTCAGTCATCTCTTAGGCATTATTCATAAATTAGGCTACAAAGCAGCACCATTTGAAGCTGATGCCCAAGAACAGCAATACCACCGCACAATGAAAAACTACTTATATCGCCTCGGTATTGCGGGTATCGCAACGATGCAGGTTATGATGTTAGCGGTGGCACTCTACTTCGAAATATTCGGCGACCTCGACGCAGAATTCAAAAATTACTTACGCTGGGTAAGCCTCATTTTTGCTACTCCTGTTCTTCTTTACTCAGCATTGCCATTTTACCTAAATGCATGGCGTAACTTACGAGCGAGAACGCTCGGTATGGATGTTCCCGTATCAATTGCCCTGCTCTTTGCTTACGTAGCGAGTTTATACGCCACAGTAATGGAAAAAGGTGAAGTGTTCTTCGAGTCAATCTCGATGTTTACCTTCTTCTTATTACTTGGCCGGTTTCTTGAAATGCGAGCAAGACGCCATGCTGCTGCTGCAAGTGCAAATCTACTCAAACTTGTGCCGACAATGGCAACGTTAGAAGATGGATCTCAAGTCGCGGCTAAAACGTTGAAGGTCGGTGATATTGTGACGGTGCTACCCGGTGAAAGTTTACCGGCCGACGGTACTATTCTTCAGGGGCAAACAGCCATTGATGAATCAATGTTGACTGGTGAACCTATGCCGGTTGCTCGTCTTGTCGGTGATGATGTATTTGCTGGAACAATTAACGGTGATGGTAATATCACGCTGCAAGTAACAAAAGACCGCCAAAACTCATTAATTTCAAATATCGTCCGCTTGCAAGACGAGGCACAAGTATCTAAACCCAAAGTTGCCGAAGTCGCGGATATAGTAGCTCGCTATTTTGTGGCAGCAATATTAGTTATTTCAGCTTGTACTTGGTTCTATTGGTATCAACATAGGCCAGAAGACGCTTTATGGATCACCCTTGCAGTATTAGTTGCAACCTGTCCATGTGCATTATCGCTGGCAACGCCAACGGCTTTAACTTGTTCGACGTCCAGCCTAGGCCGCCTTGGCATATTATTACGACGTGGGCATGTATTAGAAACACTCTGTAACGTAAACCAATTAGTCATTGATAAGACAGGAACATTAACGGAAGGCAATGTTCGCCTAGTTGATACTAAAGTATACGGTGATATCAATGAGCTTAATGCTCTACATTATGCTGCTGAACTTGAACGTTTTGCCAACCACCCTATAGCCCGTGCATTTTCGTCTTATCGATGTGATGACCGCTTATTTGATGATGTTGAAAATGTCATTGGTAGTGGCTTGATAGGCACACTTGGCAATAATGAATGGCGTATTGGTAAAGCAAGCTTTGTTCTTGAAGCAAGCAGTGACGCAACATCTATTATTGCCAATTGTGATCCGCAATATCAGGTGTGGTTAAGTTGTAACGGCGAGTTAGTTGCGAGCTTTAAGCTTGATGACCCTATCCGAGAAGACAGTAAAGAGCTAATTCAACAGTTCCAAACGGCTGGGATTAAGGTCACCATGCTAACAGGTGACAACTCCGTTAGCGCTAAACTCGTTGCCGATAAATTAGGTATTGATAGTTTAAAAGCGGGTGTATCACCAGAAGGTAAACTTGATTACCTACGTAGCCTTGATAAAAGCCGTGTCGCTTTAATGATTGGTGACGGTGTTAATGACGCCCCTGTTCTTGCTGGAGCACACCTTTCTGTTGCTATGGGTAGCGGAACAGATATAGCCAAGTCATCAGCCGATATGGTATTACTGAGTGACCAATTGTCACGCATTCTCCGTGCAAGAAAGCTGGCATTGAAAACGCGAAAAATCATTCGTGAAAATCTGGCTTGGTCACTGGGCTATAATTTAATCATATTGCCACTGGCTGTCGCTGGCTTGGTTGCGCCTTATATCGCGGTTGTTGGAATGTCTGGTAGTTCTATCATTGTTGTATCAAATTCTTTAAGGTTATTAAAAGAAAATGGCTAGTCTTTACTTATTAATACCGATTGCGATCATTTTTGTCTGCATAGCTGTTGCCGTTTTTCTTTGGGCTGTTCGTACCGAACAGTTCGAAGACCTTGAACGTCAGGGGTATGACATCTTATTTGATGAGAATGATCCCCAACAAACAGGTAAAGTAAAAGCCACGGATAAAGAGAATAAGCTGTGAACGCAGAACTGTACGCGGCTTTTTTTATTGGCTTGATGGGTGCTGGCCATTGCTTAGGGATGTGTGGTGGCGTTGCGGCGGCGATAACGCTGGGGATGCCTGGGAATCAACAAACGAAGCGTTGGCCTTACCTTGCATTTTATAACACCGGACGACTTCTATCTTACATGGTTGCAGGAGCGATTATCGGCGGTGCATTTGCGGGGTTAGCTCACTTTAGTGGCTATACTTCTGCATTGACCTACCTACGATTATTTGCCGCTATCATGATGATTATACTTGCACTTTACTTAGGTCAGTGGTGGTTTGGCATAACGAAAATAGAGCGAATTGGACAAGCTGTATGGAAACATATTTCTCCAAAAGCTAAATCGCTACTACCCTTAAAGTCTCCCTTTACGGCATTACCATTTGGTATGCTTTGGGGATGGTTACCATGTGGTTTAGTATACTCAACACTAAGTTGGGCTGCGGTTTCAGGGAGCGCATTATCAGGTGCAGGAATCATGCTTGCCTTCGGATTAGGTACATTACCTGCGATGATTGCCGTTGGCTCTATGGCACAGCAACTCCAGACGTTACTTAAGAACCTTTATTTTAAACGGGCGAGTGCCTTGCTGTTATTGGCTTACGGGGTTCATACTGGTTATATCGCAATCAAACAAATAACCTAGGATTATTAATACTCGTCATAATGCTTCATATTATGTTAAAATATTGACCTACATCAAATTGGTTAGACAGGCTTATGATTTCAGACAAACTTACAACCAAACGTGTCCAATCAGGCGGATGTGCAATCCACTGTCAGGATTGCAGTATTAGTCAGTTGTGTATTCCATTTACGTTGAATGAGTCTGAGTTAGATCAGCTAGATCAAATTATCGAACGTAAAAAACCTATCCAGAAAGGACAAGAGCTGTTTAAGGCAGGTGATGAACTTAAATCACTGTATGCAATCCGTTCGGGTACGATCAAAAGCTACACTATCACAGAGCAAGGCGATGAGCAGATTACGGCTTTCCACTTAGCAGGTGACTTAGTCGGTTTTGATGCTATCAATGAAATGATGCACCCTAGTTTTGCACAGTCTCTTGAAACATCTATGGTTTGTGAAATTCCGTTTGAGATTCTTGATGATCTGTCAGGGAAAATGCCAAAACTTCGTCAGCAAATTATGCGCTTGATGAGTAATGAAATTAAAGGTGATCAGGAAATGATCTTACTGCTTTCTAAAAAGAACGCAGAAGAACGCTTAGCTGCCTTCCTTTATAACCTATCACTTCGCTTCTCACAAAGAGGCTTCTCACCGCGTGAATTCCGTTTAACGATGACTCGCGGAGATATTGGTAACTACCTAGGTTTGACCGTTGAAACTATCAGCCGTCTTCTTGGTCGCTTCCAAAAGTCTGAAATGCTAAGTGTGAAAGGCAAATACATTACCATTTTAGATCATGAAGAGTTGGCTAAGCTTGCAGGTGTAAACAAAAACACCATTGCTTAGGTAAACCGTTGAAAAAAAGTGATACGAGCTATGCGCCGTATCACTTTTTTTATATTTAATTATTGGAACATCTCCCCTAAACCTCTCCTATACGTTACAGTTATTACTGTCTAACGAATTATGCTTATTTGTTTATAGGCAATTCGTTAACTTGGATGAAGCCTTTTTAGTATGGAAAGGAAAATGACTCTCTTAGTGAGGGTTATATTCCATGATGGACTATAGGCTGGTCTTGATGCCAACACAGTTGTGTAAGGGGGCAGTTATGAACAAGTACAATAATATCCTCGTTGTTGTCGATCCAACTCAAGATCATCAACCTGCATTATCTCGCGCTATTCATCTTGCGAAGCGCAACCCAGAGACCCAAATCACGCTCTTTTTAGCCATTTATGACTTCTCGTATGAAATGACCTCTATGCTTTCGGCTGATGAACGCCAAGCTATGCGACGAGGTGTGATCTTGCAACGAGAAGAATGGCTAAAAGATATTACCCGTCCCTATATGGATGAAGGGTTTGATATTCAATTAACCGTCGTATGGCATAACAGGCCTTATGAAGCGATTATTGCAGAAGTTTTCAGTCAGCATCACAACTTATTGATAAAGGCGACTCATGACCATGATAAAATTGGGTCTGTCATCTTTACGCCAACAGATTGGCACCTATTGAGAAAGTGTCCATGCCCTGTTCTCATGGTAAAAGAACATAGTTGGCCAGAGAATGGAAAAGTTCTTGCTAGCGTTAATCTTGCCGCTGACAACGAAACACATGATCTGCTCAATGATACTATCGTAAATGAAGCAAGCGCTTTTGCTGGCCTGCTCAATGCGGAAGTGAATTTAGTCAACGCCTACCCTGCTACACCCGTCAATATTACGATTGAGTTACCTGAATTCGATCCAGCTTCATATACTGATGCAGTACGAGGCCACCACCTCACATCAATGAAGTCCTTACGGCAGAAACATGGTCTCGCACAAGAGCAAACCCATGTTGTTGAAGGACTACCAGAGGATGTTATCCCTCAAGTTGCTGAAGATTTAGATGCTGAACTCGTTATTCTTGGTACAACAGGCCGAACAGGTTTGTCTGCTGTTTTCATTGGGAATACTGCTGAACATACCATTGATAGCTTAAACTGTGACCTACTCGCCTTAAAACCAGCAGGTTACGTGAGTCCACTCAGTCCAAATATTGAATAAGATTTAGAACCTTGAATAAACAAAAAAGCCTCTTTACGAGGCTTTTTCGTTATATAGAAATAGAACCACAGTTACTTTAGTTGCACAGGCTTAGCCTGCTTGCTTTCGGGTAATTCTTCAGAATCAGCTAACTTTTTTAAAATTGATGTAATGAATAGCTCTTCACGAATTTTTTTGCAGTAGCTTTGACTAACGCCACGTCGGCTCCATTCGCTAGCAATCGCGACTTTAGTATGCGTTGCACTTCTACCGTAGGCGTATGTTTCACAGAGTTCAAGGTTGGTCATCTGCTGCGGTGTTTTTGTCACCGTGCTACTACGCATCCCCATTGATTGAGACTGTTGAGCTGAACATCCAGCCAGTGAAAAGGCAACAATGAGCGTTATGAAAGGTTTTACAACTGTCTTTCTGTTCAACATAATTTTCAGCATATCAATCATTTTAACTAAGAAGCGATTATCTATTATATCCCGCCGCTAGCGATTGCCAAAACATTGTTTTCTTTCAATATATAAACAGGAGTAACTAATATGGTATTGCCATTTTAGTTACTCCTGCTTGAAATTCTAAGTGCTAATTAGTTAGCAGTATTATAATGGTACTCAAATACAGACTGACTGTTGTCATTTACATGCGGGTTACCGACATGGCCAGCAGGCATAGATTTGTCACCAGATGTCTGCAGTTGCGCTTCAAGTACATTCATTGACGGTGTTGAAGCTTCTTGAACAAGCTGTGTTGCCTGTGCTGAGCGTTCACCTGCGGTTGCCAAGTGGTTATCCATCACATCATTAGCCATTACTTGTGATGAAAGAAGAAGAGTACCAATTAGAGCGAAAGCTGATTTTTTCATAATATACCTCATTATTATTTAGGCCCATCTTCCTTGATGTTCGATGTTCCTATCGATGAGTTTTGAACCTCATCACTTTATGTCTATATAATAGGTATTCGAATGTCTTAAACCCATGGCACAAATGGATTGCGTTAATATCAAAAATGCATCTCTGAATGAATGCTTAATACAGCTTTGCTATTGCTTTCAGCTTTTTCATTTCATTTTCTAGCCATTGGTATTTCTCCGTATTCCAATGGCGTTGGTTGTATGCCATCACAATATCCATCTCATTTCTTATAACAGCTTGATCTGATTCATCCATTTCAATGAACTGAAATTTATCTTGATCCACTATTTTATAAAGATCTATAGGTGCAATAAAAAGCATATCTTCTTCTCTTATCGCATTTAAAATGGGGTTTACGTGTTGACTTCGAAATGCAGGTTTTGTTTTTAATTTAGCGAACTTTTGCACCCTGGCCATCTGTTCATTGAAGCCAGGAACAACCAGCCCTGTCCACCGATAGTTATTTAGCTCTTTAATTGACATGTTTTTTTTATCTGTCAAAAAGTCTCTACGAGACAGGAAACCAAGCCGACTTTTAGCTATGTTACGTTGGTAGACTTCTTTAGGCGTATTAAGTGGTTGATAAGTAATTGCTAAATCACAATAGCCATCTATTATCTCACTAATAGTGTTGGTACTAAAACTGTAAAGCTCTAACTCAACATTGGGGCACTCTCGTTTAAATAAACGATAAATTTCCGTTCCATAACTTTCGATTAAATAACCATTAAGCGCAATCCTAAACCGCCCTGCCATGTCTTGTGGTAGGAAAGCCTGCTTATCTAAGGTGCTCTGCAAGTCGGTAAATATGTACGGAAGTACCCTTGCAAGCTCTTCCGCTCTAGGCGTAAGCGTTAGTCCGTGATTGCTACGAACGAATAATTGGTCGTCCAATGCAACACGGAGTTTACCTAATGCACGACTTACCGCAGGTTGGCTAGTATCAAGTTTATCTGCAGCACGGTGAGTATTCGGCTCTTCAAGCAGAACGATAAGCACTTTGAGTAAATTTAAATCTAGTTTTAAAACATCCATCACTGGCCTTTATAATAACGTGTATGTTTCTTTGCTATATCTCGAGACCAGCTTAAGTCTCTGTATCAGCAAGCAATAGTCTTAATTAATAGCTTAAAGATAAATTCCATTTAAGTATATCTATAACTTTAATCAGGAATCATTAGTGCATTTGAGCATAATTCAAGGACTATTTAGTCCTCGGCTGAATCTAAACCCAAGCTGACTGCAGGCAATATATGGCTAGCCATGCATTCCAAAAGTGGTAAATATTCATTATAGTACGGTGTTTTTTATATTTTGATGTAAGGGTATATGCAATAAAGGGAGCCATGCTATATCGCCCGATCAAACATCAAGTTAAGTTTTTATCACGCAATGCGGATGTATTAGTGTGAATTTTAGGTGTGTAATGAAGAAAGTAATTCTTTTAGGCTTAGCTATTTTTGCTTTAAGCGGCTGCGACAGTGATGATATCGACCCTGTGCTCAATGAGCAGTACTGCGCTTCTGTTAAGCTCTCTGATAATCAATACAAAATTGACAAAATAAAATCAGATTATTACAGAGAATATTTGCCTCTGGGTGAAGAATATTGCGAAAACTATAATAAGTATGTCTTTAATAAGACAATAACAAATAATAGTGAGAGCACTCTTAGTTACGATGCACCATTTCTAGTATCTGATTTTGATGGTGTCTTTTATACTATTGGCTTATCTTCAGAAAGCGGAACAGAGAAAGACATTAGTGCATTAATCGTCTCTTCTGACCTAGACCTAGATAACCTAGATGGGAGAGTTAAACTATTAATAAACAATCCTATTCCGTTCTTCGGTAACTATTTTTATTACGATAAAAGTCTTGCTCAAATAATTGAATTA
Source organism: Photobacterium minamisatsumaniensis (assembly GCF_050336695.1). Classification (NCBI taxonomy): domain Bacteria; kingdom Pseudomonadati; phylum Pseudomonadota; class Gammaproteobacteria; order Vibrionales; family Vibrionaceae; genus Photobacterium; species Photobacterium minamisatsumaniensis. Next base: position 17,867 of record NZ_JAKJSI010000069.1, read on the forward strand.
GCTCAAGATATTGATTGGGAAAACATTGATTTTAATGAAGTTAATTGGATTAAAATCTTGTTAGATATTCTTCCAGATCAAACTTTTAAAACAATTGATGAGGCCGTTGCTTTTGATGAGCATTTTTCAACATCATTAAACGCCCATGAATTATCAGTACTCTATTCTGAAATTGCTTTTTAAAGCTTTCATTTGAGTTTCAAAAAAGGCGACCAAATTGGTTAACGCCATTCGCTTAAGAGCGAGTGGCGTCTCTATTTCGGCTTCTCGCTGGGTACTTAGTTGCTTTTTTCAGTACCGCTCTAGGGTACGGCTTTCTCTTTCGTTTCTTTGGAAGAATTAGCCGTTTCCCATTCTCTCGCATCATTTTCAATGCTTTAGGGATCGCACCTGGGCTACGACCATCAGACCAGATAAACTCATCCTGTATCAGGTATAAGGCATTGATAAAGCTAATTCTCAGAGGCTCTACATTGTGCTCCTTAGCTATTTCAGCCATTTCTAAGCGCACGATATTGTATGAGATTAAGATCCCCCAAAGCTCTTGATATATGCCGTCACTTTTAAGGCTGCGAAGAAGGGGTTTGTTTGCTAATTGATATTGCTTTAACTCTCCATAACCACGTTCGATTTCCCATCGTTGCCAATAAACTTCAACCAACTCTTTTAGCTCGTATTTTTTAGGGCACAGACAAGAAGTGATAAAGCCTTTAATTTCTCCTTTCGGGGAGGGAATAAGTACCAGTCGAGCCTTCCATGTATCCCCTAAGTAAGGCGCTTGTCTTTGCGCCTGAGGTGAAATAGGCATTTCTATGATGTGGTCGTAATCACTATAGGATTCAACAACTTTGTACCTAAACTTGGATTTAATGGGAGTTAACCAATGCGTCTGTTGTCCACTGCTTTGCCAACTCATGAATAGCTCCGCAGACATAAATCCACGATCAAAAAGGGTCAACGAATTTGCCGGTGCAGACCCAACGAGTTGCTGGGCATACGAGATTTCACTGTTAGTGACAGGCCCAAAGGCTGCATCTGACAACAGGTGAGTTTTGGTCGACATAAGTGTCACGGCAAGAACTGAGGGGAATGACGCTGTTTTTTGTGCGTACCCAAAAGATTGATTAGTTGGTGTGTCGTGCGTTTTAAAGTAAGTGCCATCAACGCTGAGTACATTCAGCCCGCAAACTTGGTCAAAGTCAGATTGTTTTTCCCATTGTTCTGCGGTGAGTTTAAAGAGGTACTGCATAGGTTTAGGGCCAAGTTTCTCTTTTCCTTTGATAATACTACTGGTTGCTAAAGGTGGTAATTCTCCCTTGGAATCGGGAAAAGCGAGTTCAAGTTTGTCACAGACACTTTGAATGGAGCGATTCCGCAGTAACCCGATCCCCAAAACTAGCCATACAGCCTGTTCGGCAGGAAAACGTCTTTTGCGAACAGAGGCTCTGCCTGTTTGCTTAACAGCTTCTTGGACCCATTCCAATGGAATGTGCTTTGAAAATGCATCGATATGATGGTCTTGGCAAAACTCAGCAGTAACTTGTAGCTCTCTAGAAAACTCAGACATAAAAAAATCGGCCTCAACAATGTTGAGACCGATTATGAAGCCTTCTAAGGATCGTTCAATTACTTAAAACGATCGGCATTGAGTCGTTAGACTCGGGTTTAGTATAGTGGCGGAGTGGACGGGACTCGAACCCGCGACCCCCGGCGTGACAGGCCGGTATTCTAACCAACTGAACTACCACTCCGCAGTGTCTATTCAGCATAAAGCTATTACTTACAATAAAACGGTTCACCGCTTTATTTTTGTCTTTATCTTTTTCTAAAAAAGATGAAAACGAATAGGGAACTTGGTGATGACCTACTCTCACATGGGGAAACCCCACACTACCATCGGCGCAACTATATTTCACTTCTGAGTTCGGCATGGGATCAGGTGGTTCTATAGTGCTATGGTCACCAAGTAAATTCTTTTACACAGTTCAGGTTATTTCTAACATAAACTTAAAATTGGGAGCCTGGCGATGTCCTACTCTCACATGGGGAAACCCCACACTACCATCGGCGCTATTACGTTTCACTACTGAGTTCGGCATGGGATCAGGTGGGTCCATAATGCTATGGTCGCCAAGCAAATTCTTTTGAAAACATCCCGCTGGCTATAAAGCCCGCTAGCTGTGTTAAGTTGCTCTCGAACTTTATCCCGGCGCTACCTCTGGTAGGCGGAATATCTTCATAATCTGGGAAAATCTGACTAGTTTCTCAAACACCATTCAAGTGTTCGTGGAGTCCGTAAAAAACCCCTTGGGTGTTGTATGGTTAAGCCTCACGGGCAATTAGTATCAGTTAGCTCAATGCCTCGCAGCACTTACACACCTGACCTATCTACGTCGTAGTCTCCAACAACCCTTTAGGATACTTAAAGTATCAGGGATGACTCATCTCAGGGCTCGCTTCGCGCTTAGATGCTTTCAGCGCTTATCGATTCCGAACTTAGCTACCGGGCAATGCCACTGGCGTGACAACCCGAACACCAGAGGTTCGTCCACTC